>JAIEQN010001116.1 GCA_019747685.1 Gemmataceae bacterium | reverse complement strand
CCCCGGCTCCTTCGCCGGCTTCGGCCCGGCGGCCGGCGGGTACGGGGCCGGCAGGTCGGCCGCCGCGTCCGGCAGGGCGAACCCGCCGGCCTGGTACGCCCAGTCGGCCTTGTTCGACCGGTCGAACACCTTCACCCCGTCGATGTAGGTTTCGAGGACCTGCGTGTAGGTCGAGAACGGCGGGCCGCTGAGGACGACGAAGTCGGCGTCCTTGCCCTTCTCCAGCGACCCGAGGCGGTGGTCGAGGTGCATCAGCCGGGCCGGGGTCAGGGTCCAGGCCTTGAGGGCCGCCCCCTCGGACAGCCCGCCGCGGACGGCGATGGCCCCGGTCCGCAGCGAGAACCGGGACTCGGTGATGCTGTCGTCGGTGTTGATGGCGACCGGCACCCCGGCCTTGTCCAGGGCGGCCGCGTTCTCCTCCAGGACGCCGATCGTCTCGGCCTTCCCGCCCGGGCTGTCGACCAGGGTGAGCGACGCCGGCACCTTCTTCTTGCCGAGGATGTCGGCGACCCGGTAGCCCTCGGTGGCGTGCTGCAACACCAGCTCGAACCCGAACTCCTCGGCCAGCCGCACGGCCGTGAGCAGGTCGTCGGCCCGGTGGCAGTGGAAATGGACGGTCCGTTTCTTGTCAAGCACTTCTACGAGCGGTTCGAGCGATAAGTCGCGGTCCACCTTGTCCCCGGCGGCGAGCTTGGCCTTGTACTCCTTCGCCTTGACGAACTGCTCCCGCTGGAGGGCGGCCACCTTCATCCGGGTGAACGGGGCCTGCCCCCGCCGGCCGTACCCCTTCGGGTTCTCCCCGTTGGCCATCTTCAGCCCGCCCAGCACCTCGGTCCCGTCCGGCAGTTTCCCCGTCAGCCGCATCGCCTCGACCGTCCGGCCGCGGAGCTTGACGTACAGCGTCTGCCCGCCGATGACGTTGCCCGACCCGGGCATGATGTTGGCGGTGGTGACGCCGCCGGCGGTGGCCATCCGGACGCCGGGGTCGTCGGGCAGGATCGAGTCGAGGGCCCGCAGGCCGGGCTGGGCCGGGCCGCTGGTCTCGTTGCCGTCGGAGTGGGCCGGGACCGCCGGCCGGGGGTAAATGCCGACGTGCGAGTGCGTATCGACCAGCCCGGGGATGACGACCGCCCCCTTCAGGTCGCGGGACGCGCCGCCGACCGGGAGAGCCGGGGCCTTGTCCGCCGGCCCGGCGTACACCACCTTCCCGTCGGCGACGACGAGCATCGCGTTGGGGATCGGCCCGTCGGCCGCCCCGGTGTACAGGGTGAGGTTGCTCAGCACGAGCGGGTTGGGCGGGTCGGCGGCCTCCTCGGGTGGCCGGGGCAGAGTCCCCGATGCCCCGGTCGCATGGCTGAACCGGGGCATCGGGGACTCTGCCCCGGCCACCCCGAGCCGCGGACACGGAACCAGCCCCAGTGTCACCGCGGCGACAACCGGGGCGAGGGCCAAATAACCCGGACGGGCCGACCAGGACATGCGGGCCTCGTGGCAGTGGGCAGTGGGCGGCGGGCAGCGGGCAGTCAGGGACGCGGCGGGGCTCGACGGCCGGGGAGGGAGGACCGGTTGGACCGGTACTGCCCACCGCCCACTGCCCACTGCCCACTGCTCCCGGATTCAGCAAACCTACCCGTTTCCATCCCCGCCCGCCAGGGGTATCATCCGGGGTGGACGCCCCGCCGTCGGGCCACCTCGTCCGTCCGTAGGAGCCACGCCGATGAGCTTCAAGATGCAGCGGGTCCACCTCTACCACGCCCGGGTCGACGACAAGCCGGGGGGGGTCGCGGCCCGGTTGAAGAAGTTGGCCGAGGCCGGTGCCCACCTGGAGTACGTGGCCAGCGAGCGGTCGGCCGACCACCCCGGGATGGGCGACCTGTACGTCGCCCCGCTGAGCGGGTCGGGGGTGCTGGCGGCCGCCCGGGAGGCCGGGATGCACGAGGTCGGCACCCCGATCGTGATGCGGGTCGAGGGGGACGACAAGGCCGGGCTGGGCGGGCGGGTGACCCAGGCGTGGGAGATGGCCGGGATCAACCTGCACGGGTTGGTCTTGTCGGCCGTCGGCGGGAAGTTCGTCGGGTACGCCACCTTCGACACCGTAGCCGACGCCAACAAGGCGGCCACCATCCTGGCCGAGCTGGGGACGGCCTAAGAGTTTCGAGTCTCAAGTTTCGAGTTTCGAGTTTCGAGTTACGGGGCGAGTCCCGATGCCAGGCGTCGAGGCTGCCGACGGTCAACTCGAAACTCGAAACTTCGAACTCGAAACTACCGATCGCGGTGCGGCCGGGTCGCCTTCTCGACCTGCTCGGCCGACTCGAACGGCAGGTAGGCGGCCCGCATCACGAACTGGTACCGCCGGCCGACCTCGTAGCCCGGGATGAGGTACTGGAAGTCCCAGGCCGGGTTGCCGGCCCCGCCGCCGGACGGCGATTGGGAGAACCGGACCCGGTCCTGCGGCCGGAACATCTGGGCGAACGCCATCCCCCGGCAGACCCCGAAGTACCACGGCTCGGCGTACCGCAGCTTCGACCGGTTGAACACCAGCGTCAGCGGGAAGTCCGGGTCGTGGGCGAACCGGCGGTCGTCGTCGGCCGCGAGGTGGGTCGGCAACTCGCCGTGCCTCGGCGTCACCCCCTTGACCCACCGGGGCGCGGCGGCCGGGTCGTCCGCGTCGCGGCCGCGGAAGTGGATGTCGGGCGACTCCGGGCGGTCGATGTAACTGGCCCAGAACAGCCCGACGTAGCCGTTCTTGAAGGCCGGCCGCCGGGGGATGCACTCGACGGTTAGCTCGATCGTCCCGTCCTCCAGCAGCTCGTACCGCTGGCAGCTCTCCAGCCCCCAGGTCGGGGTCGGCTTCTGGTACAGCTCGGCCGCGTGCTCGCCGACCCGGCGGAGTTCCATCGGGGCCTTGCGGGGCTCGAACAGGACCTCCCGGTCTCGCGTCGTCCCGTCGTGGATGTGCTCGAAGTTCAGCCCGGCGTAGTCGGGGACGAACGGCGTCCGCTTCTGCTTGGCGTGCCGCAGGGCGGCGATGCCGCTGTACCCGGCCTTGTGCCCCGGCAGGACGGCGTCGTCCACCGCCCGGTTGTCGACGACCACGGCCTCGGTGTCGCCGCGGCGGAGGACGACGGAGGGGGCGTCCGGGACGGTGTACCGGATCGCCGGGTCCGACAGGGTGGTCCGCTTCGGCGGCCCGGCCGGGTCGGCGCCGGCCGCCAGGACGAGGGCGAGAGCGCTCGCGGTCATGGGGCACCTCGGTCGAGGGGCTCGCTGTCCGCCTTCGTGCCACCCGGGAGGCCGGGCGGGTGAAGCACAGACCAGGAGGTCTGTGCCACCAGACCCCGACCGCCTGTTGTATCGATCCCGGCGGCCGGCGCGGAACCGCCCCCGGGGTCGGTCGTCAATACCCTAACACCGACACCCATCCGCTTCCGCCGGGAGACGCGAGCCATGCCGCTCCACGGATTCCGCCTCGTCCTCCCGGCCGCCGCGGTCGCCGGCGTGTTCCTCCTCGGGCCGGCCCCGGCCACCACCTCCGCCGGCCCGGGCGTGGTCATCAACGAGGTCATGTACCACCCGCCGGACGACCGCGACGACCTCCAGTTCGTCGAGCTGCACAACCCCGGCACCGCGGCGGCCGACCTGTCCGGGTGGAAGCTCAAAGGGGCCGGGTACGAGTTCCCGGCCGGCACGGCGGTCGAGGCCGGCGGCTACCTGGTCGTCGCCAAGAACGGCCCGGAGTTCAAGCGGGTATACGGCTTCGACCCGGCCGGGGAGTTCAAAGGGGTACTCGGCCACGGGGGCGAGAAGCTCGAACTGGTCGACGCGGCCGGCCGGCCGGTCGGCGAGGTCCGGTACGGCACCCGCGCCCCGTGGCCGGTGTCGCCGGACGGCGGGTCGGCGTCGCTCGAACGGGTCTGCCCGGCGGCCCCGGGCAAGGACCCGGAGAACTGGGCCGCGTCGCCGCTGCCGGCCGGCCGGCCGGCCCCCGGCGGCACGCCCGGGAAGAAGAACTCGGTTTACTCGGCCACACCCCCGCCGGTCGTCTCGAACCTGGCGGCCGCCCCCGCCCACCCGACCCCGGGGCAGGAACTGAAAGTGACCGCCGACGTGCGGGCCGGCGGGCCGCTCGCCGCGGTCGAGCTGCTCTACCGGGTCGCCGGGGCCGGGTCGGAGACGGCCGAGGTGGCGGTCCCGATGACGAAGGGGGCGGGGGATTCTTACGCCGCCGTCGTCCCGGCCCAGGAGGCCGGCCGGCTCGTCCGGTTCCGGGTCCGGGCGGCCGACGCGGCCGGGGCGGTGCGGGTCTTCCCGCACCCGAACGACCTGCGGCCGGCGGCGTCGGCCTACGTCGCCGACCGGGTCGAGCCGGGGAAGATTCCGCTCGGGTTCGTCGTCAGCGGCGGGCAGGCCGAGTTCCGGGCGGCCCAGGCCCAGGTCCGCCCGGCGTTCGGCCGGCCGCCGGCCCCGCCCCCGCCGGTCCGGGGGAACTCGGCGTTCGTCTACGTCGGCCTGAAGGCGGCCGGGCCGGAGGTGTTCGACTTCGTCACCCTGTCGCCCCGCACCGGCGGGCGGAAGGTCCGGTTCCACAAGGACCAACCGCTCGGCGGGGTGACCACGGTGAACCTGGTCTACGAGTACCAGGACCGGTTTCCGCTGGCCGAGTCCCTGGCCTACGAGGTGTACCGCCGGGCCGGCGTCCCGTGCCCCCGGACCGACTTCGTCCGGACCACGGTGGACGGCCGGGTGGTCGGGTTCGAGCTGCTGGTCGAGCAGCCGAACAAGGCGTTCCTGCGGCGGACCGGGTACGACCCGGGCGGCAGCCTGTACAAGGCGAACTGGCTGGGCAACATGCTGGTGCAGCGTCACGAGAAGAAGTCCCCGGCCGCGGGCGGCCACGCCGACCTGGCCGACCTGGTCGGCGGGCTGCTGAAGGTCCGGGGCGACGACCAGTGGGCCTACATCAAGAAGCACTTCGACGCCGCGGAAATGGCCAGCCTGTACGCGGTGCGGACGATCCTGTCGGACTGGGACGGGTTCTTCAACAACTACTACCTGCACCACGACGCGGCCGGGTCCGGGAAGTGGGTGATGTTCCCGTGGGACCAGGACAAGACGTGGGGGTTCCACGACGGCCTCCGCCCGGGGCAGTCGTTCGTGGACATGCCGATCACCTACGGGATGGAGGGCGACCGGCCGCCGCCCGGGCAGGGGACGTTCGGGACGTGGTGGCGGCGGGGCGGGGACCTGTCCCGGCCGCTGTTGGCCAACCCGACGTTTCGGCGGCACTTCCTGGCCCGGACGAAGCAGCTGCTGGAGACGGTGTACACCGAGGAGGCGTTCGGCCCGGTCATCGACGCCCTGGGCGAGCGGCTGGCGGACGAGGTCCGGGTCCGAGCCGAGGCCCGGGGGGAGGACCCGGGGCGGGCGGCCGAGGTGTTCCGGGCCAACCTCGCCTCGCTCCGCGACCACCTGGTCAAGCGGCGGGCCTTCCTGCTCGACCAGGCCGAGGTAAAGGCGGCCGGCCAGTACGACCCGGCCGAGCTGAAGTGAGGCCTGCGGGCCCGGGGTACTGCATCCGTTTGGTGGCACAGGCCTCCCGGCCTGTGCTTCTGGCCCGCACAGGCCGGGTGGCCTGTGCCACCGAGGCCAAACCGAGGCACCACCGGGCCCGGGGGGTTGTCCGATGTTGACGGCCATCACCCGCGCACCGGGTCCCGAGCTGGCCCGGTGCGAGCTGACCCACCTACCCCGGCAGCCGATCGACGCCGATCGGGCGGTCGCCCAGCACCGCGCCTACCGGGCCGCCCTGCGGGCCGAGGGCGTCCGGGTGGTCGAGCTGCCGGCCGACCCGGCGCTGCCGGACGGGGTGTTCGTCGAGGACATGGCGGTGGTGCTGGACGAGGTGGCCGTCCTCACCTCCGTGGCCCCGCCGTCGCGGCGCGGCGAGCGGGCGGCGGTCGAAGCGGCGCTGGCCCCGTTCCGGCCGCTGGTCCGGCTGCCGGCCGATGCGTTTCTGGACGGCGGGGACGTGCTGCGGGTCGGCCGGACCCTGTACGTCGGCCTCACCGCGCGGACGGGTGAAGCCGGGCGGCGGGCGCTGGCGGAGGCCGTCCGGCCGTTCGGGTACGAGGTCGTCCCGATCCGAGTGACCGGCTGTCTGCACCTCAAGACGGCGGCCGCTGCGGCGGACGGGGAGACCGTATTGATCAACCGGGCGTGGGCCGAGGCCGGGCCGTTCGCCGGGCTGCGGCTGGTGGACGTGCCGGCGGCCGAGCCGTTCGGGGCGAACGCCCTGAGCCTGCCCGGGGCGGTCCTGGCCAGCGCCGCCCACCCGGCGACCGCGGACCTCGTCCGGGGCCTCGGGCTGCGGGTGGTCCCGCTCGACGTGGGGGAGCTGCACAAGGCCGAGGCCGGGCTGACCTGCATGAGCCTGGTGTTCGACGACGGTGGCGAGCGGGGGGCGTGAGCGCCCGGCTCTGGCCCTCTCCCCTTGAGGGAGAGGGTGGCTGAGGTCCCGCAGGGACCGAAAGCCGGGTGAGGGGACGTGGGCTTGCGGAGTTCCCCTCACCCCGCCTCGCTGCGCGAGGCGACCCTCTCCCTCAAGGGGAGAGGGCGAAGACGGGGCCGACGCCCCGCCTCGGCGGTGCCGCGATGCTCGGTCACACCCCCAACAGCCGCTTGGCCTCGTCGTACCCGGGGGCCGGGCGGCCGTACTCGCTGGCCGTCACCCGGGCCAGGGCGACGAGCTGCCGCCACCGGAACGCCGGCCGGGTGGCGGCGAACTCCTCGGTCGCCGTCCGGTAGTACTTCTCGGCGTGCAACGCCCCGTCCTCGCTCGTCCCGTACCGGACGAGCACGTCGAGCAGCCCGCGGGCCGAGTGGCCGGCCGCCCCGTACTTCTCGGCCGCCGCCGCCGCGACTCCCTGGTCCCCGGCCCGGACGGCGTCTTCGACCTGGTGCAGCAGGGCCTTCGGGTCGGTCGCTTGCACCTTCTCCCGGGCGGCCGCGTGGTAGGCCTCCTTCAACTGGCCGTTGTGCTGGCCGGCGGTGTGGTACGCCCCGACGATCAGGCCGGCGACGGCGTTGCGGGGGTTGCTGACGGCGGCGATGTTCCGCCAGGCGTTGGCCGCGTCCGAGGCGTGCAGCCCGACCGAGTCGCCGTGGACGCTCCCCTTCTGCTTGGCCCCGTTCGGCTCGG
>JAIEQN010001017.1 GCA_019747685.1 Gemmataceae bacterium | reverse complement strand
GGCCGGGCGGACCGGGGGCGGCTGGGCGACCACCGAGCCCAGGGCGGCCAGCCCGGCCGCGGCGGCCGCGGCGAACAACACGGGTCGGGTACGCACGGCCCACCCCCCTTGGGGAGTGTTGAGTGTCGGAGTGGTTAGTGTTTAGCGACCGGGTTGGTCGCCCCCCGCACTAATCACCCGCGATGAAACACCAAACACTCCGACACTAAACACTCGCCCCGGGCGGGGGCGGGTACTTGATCGCGTTCTTCGCCAGCTTCGCCCGGACCGCCTGCGACAGGTCGATCCCGGTGTGGTGGCCGAGCAGGAAGACGATGTTGGCTACGTCGGCCAGCTCGTCGGCCACCGCCTCCCGGAGCGCCGGGTCGGCGGCCACCGCCCGGGACTCGTCCGGGGTCAGCCACCGGAACAGGTCGCACAGCTCCCCGACCTCGCTGGCCAGGGCCATGACGAGGTTCTTGGGGGTGTGGTACGGCTCCCAGCCGCGGGCCGCGGCGAACGCCACGATGGCGTCCGTCAGGGCCGCGACCGGGGTGGTCGCGTCGTCCGTCACCGAGCTAGTACCGGGTCGGTCGGGGCGGCCGCCGTGCAGTTTCCCCCTGCGGCGTCCACCCGCGAGCGGCGAACCATACCGAAGGGCCCGGCCGTGTCAACGGGAGATGTGGGGCGGGGTCACCCGGCGGCCGGGTTCGGGGCCGGGGCGGGCGGGCCGAGGAGGCGATCGACCCGGAGGTTCCGGCGGGTGGTGGCGTAGGTCTCCTCCAGCCGGGCCGGGATGCAGATGCCGCCGAACATCCAGAGCGGCATGGTCGGAAGCGGCTCGCCGACGGCCAGCCGCTCGGTCCAGACAGTCAGCTCGCCGGACCCGTTCTTGCCGGTCGGGTGGTAAGCGGTCGCGTACAGGTGCCCCTCGACCGGCACCGCCCCGCCACCGACCCGGGCCATCAGGTCGTTGTGCAGGTTGGCGTGGCGGTCGGTGACGACATCCACGATCAGCAGGCCGACGCCCTTCTGCAAGTACCCGTGGCACTTGGACACGAAGGCGTCCCGGGTGTCCGGCCGGTCCTTGTTCGCCGGGCTGACGAACTCGACCGCACCGACCAGCCGGACCTCACCCGAGTAGTCTTCGTGGATCAGGACTTCCAACTCGTCGGTGGCGACGGCGAACGGCAGGGTGGCGGTCGCCGACGGGGCCGTCCAGGTCGGCTCCCAGGCGGCCCCGTTGTACTCGTCCCGGAACCGCTCCAGCGCCGCCACGTCCACCTCGATCCCGAGGTTGAAGCTCGGGGCGGCGACGAACCGCGGCGGCAGGTCGGCGTTCATGTCGTAGGCCAGGGTCGTCATCCACGCGCTGTGGAACGACTGCCACTGGACGAGCTTCCTGACGGGCGGGTGGTGGTGGTCGAGCAGCGGCATCGGCGGTCCTCCCCGGGTGCCGCCATTACATCCGGCCCCCGCGCCCGCCGTCAAGCGGCGTAGCCCCTTGCCCGGCCGTCGGCCGTCCCGGACAATGCCGCCACGGTCCCCCTCCCCGATCTGGTGCCGCCGATGAAGTACGGGATGAACCTGCTCCTGTGGTCCGGGAGCGTCGGGCCGGACCACTACCAGCTCCTGGCCGACCTCAAGGCCGCCGGGTTCGACGGGGTCGAAGTCCCCGTCTTCGGCGGGACGCCGGCGGACTACCGGCCGCTCGCCGCCGAGCTGAAGAAGAACGGCCTGAAGTGTACCACCGTCACCATCCTGACGGCCGAGACGAACGCCGTCAGCCCGGACCCGGCCGTCCGCAAGAAGGCCGTCGAGTGGCTCAAGACGGTGGTGGACGTCAACCACGTCCTCGGGGCCGAAACGGTGGTCGGGCCGTACCACTCGGCCATCGGGGTGTTCAGCGGGACCGGCCCGACGGCCGACGAGGTCAACCGCTCGGCCGACGTGCTCCGGGAGATGGCCGAGCACGCCAAGGGGGCGAACCTGATGCTCGGGATCGAGTACCTGAACCGGTTCGAGTGCTACGCCCTGACCACCGCCCGGCAGGCGGCCGAGCTGGTCAAGAAGGTGAACCACCCGAACTTCCGGATGATGTTCGACAGCTTCCACGCCCACATCGAGGAGAAGAGCCAGGCCGACGGCATCCGGGTGGCGGCCCCCCACCTGGCCCACGTCCACGTCAGCGAGAACGACCGCGGCACCCCCGGGACCGGGCAGGTCCGGTGGGACGAGTTCTTCGGGACCCTGGCCGAGGTCGGGTACGACGGCTGGCTGGTGATCGAGTCGTTCGGCCGGGCCTTGCCCGACCTGGCCGCCGCCACCCGGGTCTGGCGGGACCTGTTCCCCAGCCCGCAGGACGTGTACACCCGGGGGCTGGCGTTCATGAAGCAGAAGACGGCCGCCAAGTAGCCCCGGCCCGGGGCTTCACCCCGGGCGATGATGTGTCGGGCTTTCAGCCCTCCGGACCCGGGTTTGAGGCCCGAAGGGCCGACACAACAGAGCCCGGGGCGACAGCCCCGGGTGGATGTTCACCCCGCCCGGAGTCCCCATGCCCCGGTTCCGCGTGGTCATCGCCGACTTCGTCAACGACGACCTCCGGCCGGAGCGGGAGGCGCTCGGCGACCTGGCCGAGGTGGTCGCCCTCGACGCCCGGACCGAGCCCGACTTGCACGGCCGGGTCGACTCGGCCGACGCGGTCATGCTCTACCACGACATCGGCCTCCGCCGGGACACCATCGCCCGGCTGACCAACTGCAAGGTGATCGTCCGGTGCGGGGTCGGGTTCGACAACGTCGACCACCGGTTCGCCCGGGAGCGGGGCATCCCGGTGTGCAACGTCCCGGACTACGGGACGGAGGAGGTGGCCGACTCCGCCATCGGGCTGACGCTCGCCCTGACCCGCGGCATCTACCAGCTCAACAACCGCCTGCAACGGGGCCTCGGGGTGTGGTCCTACGTCCCGGCGGCCCCGCTCCGCCGGCTCCGCGGGCGGGTGTTCGGGGTGGTCGGCCTCGGCCGGATCGGGACCGCCGCGGCCGTCCGGGCGAAGGCCCTCGGCATGGACGTGGTGTTCTTCGACCCGTACAAGCCGGACGGGTCCGACAAGGCCGTCGGGGTCCGCCGGGCGGAAACCCTGGACGAGCTGCTGGGGCAGGCGTTCGTCCTCAGCACCCACTGCCCGCTGACGCCCGAGACCCGGGGGCTGATCGGCGCACGGGCCATCGACCGGATGCCGGACGGGTCGTACCTGGTGAACACCGCCCGCGGGGCGGTGGTCGACACCACCGCCATCCCGGCGGCGGTCCGGGGCGGGAAGCTGGCCGGGGCGGCGATCGACGTGTTCCCGGACGAGCCGCCGCCGCCCGACCACCCGCTGGTGGCCGCCTGGCGGGACCCGGCCGACCCGTGCCACGACCGGGTGATCCTCAACCCCCACTCGGCCTTCTACTCCGAGGAGGGGCTGTACGACATGCGGGCCAAGGGGGCGGCCGCCTGCCGCCGGGCGCTGCTCGGCGAGCCGCCGCGGAACGTGGTCAACTGACCGCCGGTGCAGTGGGCAGCCGGCAGCCGGCAGCCGGCAGAACAGGGGCCGGGCGGGGAACCGATCCCCGCCCTCTCCCCTTGAGGGAGAGGGCAGCGGCCCGCAGGGCCGCGGGTGAGGGGACGTGGACCTTCCCCTCACCCGGTTTGCCCTTCGGGCAAACCACCCTCTCCCCCAAGGGGAGAGGGTAACAAACCGGGCTCTCGCGGTTCCGCCCGTCCCCGTTCTGCCCACCGCCCACTGCCCACTGTCTGCTGCCCACTGTCTGCTGCCCACTGCCCGCCCGGGCCGGGACCGGGTCTAGGCGTTGACGGTCACGTCCACCCGGACCAGCCGGGTCCCGCCCCGGCCGTCGGACAGGGTGTAGTAGAACCAGTCGGTCCCGACGTACCCGGCGGCCGGGGTGTAGGTGACCAGCCCGGTCGGGAGGTAGACCATGGTGCCGTGTGACCCGCCGGACACGCCCGTCACCGTCAGGGCGTCGCCGTCCACGTCGGAGTCGTTGGCCAGGACGTTGACCGCGGCCGGGACGTTCCGGGTGGTGACGATCGTGTCCCGCACCCCGGTCGGCAGGTCGTTGACCGCGGCGACGGTGACGGTGACGGTGGCCGTCGAGGACCCGCCGACCCCGTCGTCGATGGTGTAGGTGAAGGTGTCGGTGCCGTTGAAGTTCCGGCCCGGGGTGTACGTCACCGTCCCGTCCGGGTTGACCGCCACCGACCCGTGGGCCGGCCGGGCGGCCGAGACGACGGCGGTGGGGCCGCCGACGTCGTTGGCCAGGACGGCGATCGTCACCCGGGTGTCCTCCGCGGTGGCCGCGGCGTCGTCCACCGCCGCCCGGGTGGCGGCCGGGACCTCGTCGGCCCCGATGTCGACGGCCGCGGCCCGGGAGTCGCCGTCCATGTCGTCGGTCAGCCCGGCGACCGCCCGGCCGGCGTCCACGCACGGGCTGCCGGCGGCCAGGTGGCCGTCGGCCGTCAACGTCGGGTTGCCCTCGGTGCTCCCGGCCTCCCCGGACCGGGCCTGCCAGGCGGCCAGCCCGCCGACCCAGACGCCCCCCCGCTCGTCCCGGAACTGGGCCGCCCCGCCGGCGTCGTGGTACCGGTTGTTCCCCAGGGTGAGCGTCCCGGCCCCGCCGTTGGCCCGGACGACCACCGCCGGCCGGGTGCTGGCCGCCGCCTGGGTGATGACGTTGTTCACCACCGTCGGGTCGACCGTCCGGGTCATCCTCGACCCGTGGGCCATGCCGTCGAACAGGATCGCCCCCTGGGCCGTCCGGGCCACGTCCACCACGGTGTTGTTGTACACCTGCGGGCGGAGGGCCGCGATCATCCCGAGCCCGGCGTAGGTGATCCCCTGGACGACGTTGTTGCGGACGGTCCCGTCGATGTTCTCGTACAGGTCCGGGTTGGCCACCGTGTCGAACCAGGCCAGGTCGGTGCTCCCGCCGAGCTGGATGCCGATCAGGGCCGTCCGGACCCGGTTCCGCTCGATGACGACCCCGGTGGCCCCGCCCTTGGCGTACACCCCGGCGGTGGCGATGTCGTGGATGTAGTTGTCCTGCACCAGCATCCGGTCGGCGTTGACGTTGTCGATGCCCTCGGCGTTGGACGAGTCCCGCCGGCCGGACCGGTAGATCTCGTTGGCCCGGATGACCACGTCGTCGGCCCCGGGCGAAATCTTGATCACGTCCCGCCCGCTGTCGTGGACCTTAGACCCCTCGATCCGCCCGCCGGCGGCGTCGAACTTGATCGCGTAGTAGTACCCGCCGCTGACCTCGAGGTCGAGCACCTGGGTGCCCCGGGCGGTCGACCAGATGGCCATGCCGACCCCCGAGTCGGTGATCGGGGCGGACACCCGGGCCGCCTCCCCGGGGTACGACCGGATGGTCACGTCGGCGTCCCGGATGGTCACCTGGCCGCCATAGGTGCCGGCCCGGAGGTTGATGGTGTCGCCGGGGTTGGCGACGGCGGCCGCCCGCTGGGGGGTGCGGAACGGGGCGGCCAGGGTGCCGGCGGCGGCGTCGCTGCCGGTGGTGGCGACGTACCAGGCGGCCGGCACGTCCCGGGCCTCGAGCGACTCGAACGACGGGCGATACGAACGGGACTTCATTGCAGGTCTGTCCTTATACGCGGTTGTAAGTACAGCACAGGGCGACGGTCTCCTCGGCCGGGTCGGACCCGGTTCGGGGGCGTGGGCAATGGGCGGCGGCAGGCGAGTGCGAAACCGTAGGACGGGATTTCCGCACGGGCAACGAAGTCCGACAGAAAATTCCGTCGCCGTCCGGAATTCGGACAGCGGGCGGTTATGGCCTCCCCGAAAAATCAGTCCACAACGTAAGTGACCGGCCGCCGGTCCGGTGCTGTACCCATTCGGCGACGATGTCATTCCTACTTGTGCCGACAGAGTCAAGAATGCCTTTGTCACCCGGGACAGGGCGGGGCACCGCCGCCGGCGCCGGGCGGGTGGACTTCGAGCCGGGCATGACTTACGGTTCACCCGCCCCCGGCGCTCGCCCGAGGCGGCCCAGGTTCCCGTCATGCACTGGCTCCGCGACCCCGACGCCGAACCGATCCCGGGCTACCGGCTGGTCGAGCCGCTCGGCTCGGGCGGGTTCGGGGAGGTGTGGAAGTGCGTCGCCCCCGGGGGCATCCCGAAGGCCATCAAGTTCGTCTCCGGCGGGCTGGGCACCCTGGACGGGGACGACCCCCGGGCCGCCCAGGAGCTGAAGGCCCTGGCCCGGGTGAAGGAGGTCCGCCACCCGTTCGTCCTGTCGACCGAGCAGGTCCGGGAGGTCGGCGGGGAGCTGGTCATCGTGATGGAGCTGGCCGACCGGAGCCTGCACGACTGCCTGGAGGAGCACCAGGGGGCCGGCCGGCCGGGCATCCCCCGGGACCGGCTCCTGGCGTACCTGGCCGACGCCGCCGCCGGGCTCGACCACCTGAACGAGGCCCACCGGCTCCAGCACCTGGACGTGAAGCCGCGGAACCTGTTCGTGGTCGGGGACCGGGTGAAGGTGGCCGACTTCGGGCTGGTCCGCCACCTCGACCGGGCCAGCGGGGCTTTGACCGGCGGGGTGTCCCCGGCCTACGCCGCCCCGGAGACGTTCGCCGGGCGGGTCGGCCGGCACGCCGACCAGTACAGCCTGGCGATCGTCTACGTCGAGCTGCTGACCGGCCGCCGGCCGTTCGCCGGCAGGAACATCCGCCAGCTCGCCCTCCAGCACATGACCGAGGCCCCGGACCTGGGGCAGCTCCCGCCGGAGGACCGGCCGGCGGTGGCGCAAGCCCTCTCGAAGGACCCGGACGCCCGCCACCCGAGCTGCACCGCCTTCGTACAGGCCCTGCAGAATTGCGGCGTGCGGAACGCGGAATGCGGATCGAACGAAGACCAGCCCCGTACCCCGTCCGTTGCTCCCATTCCGCATTCGCCATTCCGCACTCCCCATTCGGCCGAAGAGGTCACCGTCCCCGTCCGGATCGGCGGCGGGGTCGGGCCGGCGGTGCTGGTCGGGGTCGGGAGCTTCGGCCGGCGGGCGCTGCAGGACATCCGGTCCCGGCTGGCCGACCGGCTCGGCGACCCGGCCCGGGTGCCGGTCGTCCGGTTCCTGTACGTGGACACCGACCCGGACGCGGCGGCCAAGGCGGCGGCCGCCCGGCCGGA
>JAIEQN010000668.1 GCA_019747685.1 Gemmataceae bacterium | reverse complement strand
CCCTGGACGCGGAAGCCGCCCTGCGGGTGCTGGCCTACAGCATCCGGCGGTAGATCGGATGTCTTCAACACGGCAACGTTCCCTTAAAACCCGTCGCCGGCGACGGCCCCCGTCGCACAGCACCACCGGGCGGTACGGTCAGCCGGTTCTCGTCCCTAGGGAGAGTACGACCCGGGACCGGCACGGCTCACAGTCCGGCGAGCAGCTCCTTCACCTTCCGCTCGAAGAGGTCCGGGACCTCCCGGTACTGCTCGGGCGGCATCTCCTTCGGGTCCGGGATGTTCCAGTCCTCCCGCCTCTCGGCCCGGACCAGGGGGCAGGCGTCCCCGCAGCCCATCGTGACCGCGACCGTGATGTCCGTCCCGTTGAACGCGTCAAGCGACTTCGAGTGATGGGTGGTCAGGTCGTACCCCTTCTCCTTCATGAACTCGACCGCCCGCGGGTTCACCTTCCCCGTCGGCCGCGAGCCGGCCGACGGGGCTCTCACGCCGTCGCCGCCGTGCATCCGGGCGAAAGCCTCTCGCCAACCGCCGACACCGGGCTCGTCGCACAGCACGAGCCCCCGCCCGGGCAGCAGCAGTTGCCCGCGACGCAGCAGTTGTCGGCCTGCCACCGCTCGTGCATTTCCTGCCCACGTTCGCGGCACAACTCACACCGCCGGGGGAACAGCCGAGGCCCGAGAACAGGCAGAACGTAAGGCCCCGAAGCCCGTTGCGGCCGAATGTCGGTCGTCGCAGCCGCCGGTACACGGCTTGCCAAGTGGGAGGAACCGCGTTCTCACCCACCTGCCACAACCCGGCCCCATCATGACACGCCTAACCGGGGCCTTCGTCGCCCTCGTCTGCTTCATCCCCCCCGTGTCGGCCACCCTCGACCGGCCGAAACCCACCGACCGCCCGAAAGACCTGGGGCTCGTCCTCGGGAAGAAGGCCCCGCCCGAGCCGACCGAGGTCTCACCCCCGGCCGAGGCCCAGCTCACGGCCGAAACCGAGGTCCTCCTCGACGGCCGGGCCTGCCGCTACCGGGACGTGCCCTCGACGGCGACGGTGGTGCGGATGGTCCTCGCCGCGGACGGCCAAACCATCACCCGGGTCGAGTTCCGCACCCGAAAGTAGCAACCCCCTCCTTACCATCCCCGGCCCGGAACTGCTGTCGTGGTTCCGGGCCGGGTCACGCCACGTCACCAACTACCGGCACGGGTGGGTCACGACCGGGGCCGCCGTCGGCTGACCGGGGCTCGGAGCCACCTGCCCGGTGGTCGCGGCCGGGTAGGTCCGGACCACCCCGTCGGCCCCCCGCACCGACACGAACGCCGGCCCGCCCTGCTGCACGGTCGGGCCCTCGACCGGGAACGTCCGGACGACCCCGTCCGGGCCCCGGATGGCGACCGTGGCCGGGGACGCCGCGGGGACGGACGCCACGGCGGCGGGGGCCGTCTGCCGGTAGGCCACGGCCGGCGGGGCGGTGAAGACGGTGCCGGGGGTCTGGTAGGTCGGCCCGACCCGGCTCGGCTGGGACCGGGAGGAGCCGCGGAAGGCCATGTCGCTCCACCGCTCCCCCGGGGGCGGGGCGGCCCCCGCCGGCGTGAAGGCCGCGAGGGACAGGACGGCCGCGACCGCGGCACCGAAGAGCTTCGACGACTGGGTCTGCGAGACGGACATGGATAGTCTCCTTGGTCGCCGGCGGACCGCCGGAACCGTCCCCCGGGCCGAAGCGAGGGGAGCGGGACCGTGCGTCACCGGTCAGGGTGGTAAAGACGTTGACCGACGCGGAATGCGTTGTGGTTGTCCGGAAGCCCGCTAGGACGGACGGGCTCGTGACGCTCGCACGGCAGGGGGGCCGGCGGTCAACAGGTGAAGTGGCAGTAGACGAGCACCAGGTCCGGCGGGGGCGTCAGGAGCCCCCGCGAGGCGAGAACGCGGTGAACGGCGAGCGGGGCGGCGGTAACGAACGCCGCCCCGGCGAGGAGCCCGGTCATCTCGACCCGGGTGTCGTCCTCGACCTCTTTGACCGCCGGCGGGACCACCCCGGCGACCACCGACCGCTCGCACCCGCACGCCGTGACGGCCGCAGATGCCCCCGGGGCACGATGGGTATGACCGGCCGGGGCCGTTGCCCCCGCCCAGCAGCAGCCGTGCGGAGAACCATCAGCGGGGGTGGTGGAAGCGGAGCAGCAGCAGCCGGAGGCGGCCTGACCGGAGCAGAGGAGCTTGACCCGCCCGTCCGGGCAGACGCACCGCACGGAGGGCACCCCGGTCGGGACGGTCAGGACCGCTGCCGCGACCGCGAGGACCTTCAGTACGGTGCCGCCCGGGAGCCCCATCGCCGCCCTCCACCGCCTATTGTCGGCCCGCCGGAGGCCGCCGGTCAACCTAAGTCGCCGCAATTCAAATGCCGGCCCCCGCGGGGCGGTGACACAATCCGTTCGCCGTCTACCCTGTCTTTAGAGCCGCCGAACGGAACCCTTGCACGGAAATCCCGGCCCAGGCTGCGTACCGCGTCGGCCAGCCCACCGAAGCCGGAGAGGACGACGCCCAGGGATGCCCAGGGGATGCCCCGGGCGTCGCGGCTCACCCGGCATCCTTACTTCTTCGCCTTCGTCAGCGGGCAGCAGTTCGGGCACCCGAGCGTCTCGCCCGTGAGCGGGCACGTGCAGCCGTCGGTCGCCGCCGGCTTCGGCTCCTCGGCCGCCACCGCCGCCGGTTTGGCGTTTAAGGGGCAGCACTGGTCACAGGCCAGCTCCTCCCCGGTCACGGGACAGGTGTAGCCCGTGCCCTTGTGCGTGCCGCTCGCGTAGGCGAGCCCGCCCCCGACCACCACCGGGACGGCCAGGGCCGCCGTCCACAACCACTTCCTTCGGTTCATGACCCACCTCCGTTGACGCAAGCCCGGACAGCCGCGGGGACCACCCCCGCTCACTTCACGAACTTGTAGATGGCCTCCATGAGCTGGTCGTAGACGGCCGTGTCGCCCGAGCGGATGGCGTCGGTCGCACACCGCTCCAGGTAGTTCCGGAGTACCGACTTCGTGACGCCCCTCATGGCCGCCTGGACGCTCGCGAGCTGTTGGAGCACCTCCAGGCACGGCCGCTGCCCCTCGACCATCTTGGCCACCCCGCGGACCTGGCCCTCGATGCGGGCCAGCCGGTCCAAGAGGCCGCGGTTCAGCTCCTCGGCGTAGATGGGAAGGGTCGTCTTCTCGGCCATGACACTCACCTATAGGGGTACTCCCTACCCCTATATTACACGGGTCCCGACCGGCGGGCAAGCGGAACCGCCGGAGCGGCTCTGTCGGGCCGCGGAGAATGGGGCTGGGCGACCGCCTCACACGTAGTTGCCCTGGGCGGACAGCAGCATTCCGGAAACCTACGGTTCCCGAACCCTCCCTTCAAAACCCTCCCATGTCCGGCCGGTTGGTGGACGCCCTGCGTTCCACTTCTGCGAAGCTTGAGCCCCGCTCTGGCTCCCTCCGGCTCAAGGTGGCAGGGGGAAGCCCCGAGCCCCGAGTTGTGTAGCTGGCTGGTCCTACCACCGCCCCTTCCCGTCACCGTCGGTCGCCGTCGCGGGGGTGGCACGATGGGTGAGCCCCCGCGACGGCGACCGACGGTGACGGGTGACAGATAAGGGCGGGAGGGTGTTGTCACGGGGGCGGGAGCTGCTTCGCCTACTGGACCCGCCGAGAAGAGCGTAGGAGGGCTTCCGCCCTCCTCACGAAGTCAAGGACCATCCGCCTTCGTCGCTCATCGAGGCAGCCCATTTCGAGCAGCCGACGCTTCGCTTCGAGCTGCCGGGCCAGCTCGAACAAAAGCAGGGCCTGGAACGCTTCCCACTCTGGATTCATGGAGGGGGAATCGGAGTTCGGAGCGAAAAGTTTCCTGCTGACTGGGGAAAAAGAGAAATGCTGACGATAATCAGTCAGGTGTGATAGGATTGTCTCATGGCGACCGAGTTCCCGCACAAGAAGCCGCTGACCGTGGACCTCACGGGACTACCTGAGAAGGTGGTGCATCGCGTCCTTCAGCTCGTTCAGGACGCCAGAGACTCCCAGGCCCATGCCGAGCCAGACTTCCCGCTGTTCGTTTCGCGGGCCGACACGCAGCCCGAGGAGCTTGAGAAAGGCCTGGCTGCGATGGCAGCGATGGGGACCGGCCAGACGCTGCCGCTCGACTGGTCTCGGGATGACCTGTACGACGACCACGATTGATGCTGGTCCTGGTCGACTCCGGCATCCTGCTCCGGCTCTTCGAGCCAGCCGACCCGCTCCACGGATTTGCCCTCCGAGCAGTTCAGACGCTCCGCTACCGAGCAACCACCCCGGTTGAGCTGGTCATCGCCCCGCAGAACGCGGCCGAGTTCTGGAGCGTCTGCACCCGCCCCAGCTCGGCACGTGGGGGGCTCGGGCTCAGCATCCCCGAGACCGAGCGGAGGCTTCGAGCCGTCGAGCAGCAGTTCTCGGTTCTGAGCGAGCCGCCCACGGCCTACGCCCAGTGGCGGCAGCTCGTCGTGACGCATGGGGTGAAGGGAAAACAAGTCCACGATGCCCGGCTCGTGGCCACGATGCAGAGCCACGCGATACGGCACATCCTGACGCTGAACGGAGAGGACTTCACCCGGTTCCCCTTCATCGTGGTCATCGACCCGACGAGCACCTTCTTCGTTCCGCCGTAGCGAGCAGCTCACGGCAACCAGCGGTTGTGCTGGCCGCCCCGGGCTCATCCGTGGTATCCTGGGGACATGGTGACCAACCTGACCACGACCCCCACCGCCCGCACGCTCGACCTCACCGGGCTTCCCGAGCCGGTTGTTGCCGAGGTCACGCGAATCGTCCGCGAGGCACGCGAGAAGCAGGCCGGCGAATCAACTCCCTCGGCCGAGGGAGTCCGACCACCGCTCCGAGGCCGGCTCGCACACCTCGGGCTCAAGACGCCTACCCTCGAAGAGTTCGAGGAGGCACGGCGGGAGATGGGGGCCGGCTTCCCGCGTGACCTCCCAGAGCCGACCAAGTGAACGATGTCCTCGCCGACAGCCACGCCATCGTCTGGTTCCTGGCCGACCCGTCCCGGCTGTCGCCGGCGGCCCTCGCTGCCCTCACCGCTGCTCAGAACTCGGGGCGGATTTGGGTCGCCACCATCACCTTCGTCGAGCTGACCTACCTGGTCGAGAAGGGGAAGCTCGACCCCCGAGTCCTCTCGGAGCTATGGACGGTCATCCAGGACCCGACCGAGCCGGTCGAGGCTCTCCCCCTGACGCTCGATGATGCCGCCGTGCTCGACCAAATCCCGCGTGGCACAGTGCCCGACATGCCCGACCGCATTATCTCGGCCACGGCCCTGGCACAGAAGCTCCCGCTCATCTCGGCCGACTCGAAAATTCGCTCTCTTACCGTGCCCGGCCTCACGGTCATCTGGTGACGACGTCGACTCAGGCCGCCAGCTCTTCGCCCTGTTGCAGCTCGAACGGCTTCACGATGACTCGCTTTGTGCGGATGACCGAGGACGGCAGTCGCTCCAGCCCGGCCGTATGCCGGGCCTGGTTCACCCAGCGGAGGAGGTTCCAGAGCTGGAGCCGGACCGGGGCGTAGGGCTCGAACGGGACCGCGTGGAACGCCTTGGCCAGCTCGTCGGGCGGAAGCCGAATGGCGACTTCGAGGAAGTAGGCCTTCAGGTCGAGATACCGCTCTCTGCCAATCTGAACCCGAACGCGAAGCTTCCCGTCCTCGCTCGCCGACGAGTCCGGGTCATCCTTCCGGAGATACCCCCCCTTCACGAGCCGGAGCGAGTACCCAAGGGCCTTCAGTGCCACCTTCCGCACGTCGCGGAGCGTCTCTTTCTCGGCCTCGAAGAACGAGTGCTCGCCGTGGGTCGCCAGGAGCACCCACTCCCGACCGAACCGAAGGTAATGGAGGTTGGCGAGCCCAGCCCGCTTCCTTCGGTAGCGAGCTGAAGGCGAGAGGTCGATGCCGTAGCGGTCAATGAGCTTCGCGTCGACCGTCCGCGGGTCCTTCCCCGCCGGCACCAGGCCTTGCACGTAGAAGAAGTAACCGTGCGGGAGCAGGTTCGAGGCGAGATGCTGGATGAACCCTTCTCGGGTGGTTGCTTCGGAGCGGTAGGTCATGCACCTCCTTTCGGGAGCAGGATGGGGGCTGCTTCTTTCCTTTGGTGAGCCCCCTTGACCAGCGAACCGAATCGAACAACCTCCGCCGCGTTCGACCAGGTCGGCCAGCTCGTTTCGCCGTCCTCCAAGTCGTACACGCCCAATAAATGGGCGTGTCGCGGGTCAGTTACCTTCTTGGGTGCCCGCGGCTCGTGGGTACACGAGTAGCGGGCCCCGCCGATTCGCTGCCGGAAGAAGGAGGATGCTCCCGCACCGCCTTCGGCCGACCGCTTCACCTCCTGCCACAGAACGAGCGTCCGCCCGAGGTCCTCGCGGAACTCGAACGGACGCCGCCGCCCTTCACTAGTGGAACAGTGCCAGTCTCCCCTTTCGTCGGCTTGTGTTGCCCGGCACCACCCGTTGGCAACAGCACGGACCGCGAGTGCCTTCCCGCGGACACCGCCCGAGCAGAGGCGGGGAGTCCCCTCCCCACGTGCTCGGCTTCTACTTGGGGACCACTCCCAGGGTCCGGCTTTTGAAGCACCTGGCCGACCAGCCAGGCACCGGGGACCAACCCGGAAGCCGTACCCCTTCCCGCATTAGCCATGCCCTCTGGAGAACGAGTCACGCGGCTAGCAAGCTCGTGCTTGCGGTCACACGCCCTATGTCCGGGGTTCCCCCGCGGCATAGTTTCCAGGCCGAGCGGCCTGATTTCCTGGGGCAGAAGACAGAAGCTCCCCAGTACCCGTGGACGTGGACGGTTCGCCACCTCGGCCCCACCTATCGGGGGGACGAGGCCTGTTCGGCGTCGTCTCTCATTCCCCTTACTGGCAAGCCCTTCCCGTGCACGCAGCACTTCAGGCCTTTCGTGGTTGAGCTATTCGCCGCCTTCTCTCGAAGGACGCCGGAGCGGTCAAGCTCCGGGTTCGCCTGTCGCCAGGTCGAACGCTCCCCACGCCAGCCGCGTTGAACGCCCCTTCCAGGGTCGAGCCCCGCGGGCGGGATTTGAAGGGCCTTTGCCGTGTTGAAGACATCCGATCTACCGCCGGATGCTGTAGGCCAGCACCCGCAGGGCGGCTTCCGCGTCCA
>JAIEQN010000727.1 GCA_019747685.1 Gemmataceae bacterium | reverse complement strand
CACCGGGACCGCCTCCGGGGGTGGGAACAGCCCTTGTACCTTGCCGGCCGGCACTCACTTCGGCATCCCGTCTTTCCGCACGAGATCAGTCGGGGCGAGACCCCCGGTGCGGGCCATCTCATTCAACTGGCCCGACGACACCGGCCCCAGCGTCGTCTGCCGGTCCTTCGTGTAGTACCAGTCCTGCGTCATCGTGGTTCCTCGATGTGTGTACGCCGTGGAAGTTGGACAGCAGACGGGTGGCTCTCCCCGGTCGCCGGGGACTGCTACCATCACCCGGGTCAGTTTTGGTCGAGCACCTTCTTCATGTTCTCCACGACGGACCGGGGCCGGTCGCTGTCCGCCGTGATGATGCTGGCCTCCCCGTTGTCGATCCGTCGCATGAAGCTGACGGTGATGTACTTGCCCTCCTCGACCTTCCAGACGTAGAGGTACATGTTGTTCGGCGGCTTCCGGGACTGGTACGTCTCGTCCGGCGACCCGAGCAGGTTGGTGATCTGCCCCAAGCTCATCCCCTTCAACTCATCGCCCTTCGCCGTCTTGCGGGCTTCCTTCTGCTTCTCAGCGTCTTTCTCGGCCTTCGCCTCGGCCAGCAGCTTCTTCGCCGCCGGGGCGTCGGACGCCAGGGCCACGTTGTACGTCTCGGCCTTCTGGATGTACTGCTTGGCGGCACTCGTGTTCCCCTGCTCGGCCTCGTACTCGACGACCCGCTGGAACACGGTCGGCCGGCGGGACTGGTCCACCGAGGACACGCCGCCGTCGATGACCTCCTTGTACTTGGCCACCGCCTCGGCCTTCTGCCCCGCCGCCCAGAGCCGGTCCGCCTCGTCGAGCGACTTCTTCGTCGCCGCCTCCTGGAGCGAGACGACGATCATCAGCACGGCCATGACGGCGGCCCAGACGCCGGTCCACACGCCCTTCCGGGTGTTCGACCAGGACTTGTTCGTCCAGATCAGGGCCAGCCCGACCGGGAAGCAGCAGGTGAGCGAGGCGACCAGCAGGATCGGGTGGCCCCGCAGTTTGTCGATCTGCGACTGATCCATCGGGCGAGCACTCCGACAACGGATTGGTGTCCACCTCCCCATGCCGGGGCGGGTGACGGCCGGGGCCAACTTTTTCGGAACCCGGGTCTGACAGACTGGTGTCCCCTCTCGGGCCGCACTCCGGCATGAGTACATGACGGGGTTGGGGTACAACTCCTGGAGACCAGTCGATGGACGTGAAGTTCGGGTGGGAGTGGGCGGAGGCCGGGGGCCAGAAGTTCATCCGGGTCGGCGGCGTGGACGAGCACGGCGAGGTCGCCGTCGAAGTCTGCCGGGTGGCGGTGGACGACCGGACCGACGAGACGACGTGCCGGCTGAAGGCGATGTCGCTCACGGAGGCGTTGACCGTGTTCCACCGGCTCCAGGTCCGGCCGGGCGGCCCGGACCTGCTCCGGGAGTTGCTGCGGGGGTGACGGACGGTGGCCGTTGTACCCGAGGTCCGGTATCCTCCGGGGACGCCCGGGAGGTGGCCGGGTGGCCATCCCCGAGTACCCCGTACCATGCCCGGCGACAACACGACCGCCATCGAACAGGCGGTGCAATTCCTGAAGGCCGGCGACCCGGCGGCCCGTGCCCAACTGGTCAACCTGGCCTGCGACCGGCTCCGGCTGCTCACCCGCAAAATGCTCCGGGACGACTTCGACCGGCTCCGGCGGTGGGAGCAGACGGACGACGTGTTCCAGAACGCCGTGCTCCGGCTGCACCGTGCCCTGTCCGAGGTCACCCCCGAGTCGGCCCGGCACTTCCTGAACCTGGCCGCCCTCCAGGTCCGGCGGGAACTGCTGAACCTGGCCGAGCACTACTTCGGCCCGCAGGGGCCTGGGGCGAACCACCACACGGACGGACAGCCCGCAGACGATCAGGGAGGAGTGCTCCGGGTAGTGGCCAGCGGGTCGGCCGGACCGCAGACGGCGGCCGAGTGGTCCGAGTTCCACACGCTGGTCGGCAAGTTGCCCGACGACGAGCGGGGGTTGTTCCACCTGATCTGGTATCAGGGCCTCGGCCAGGATGAGGCGGCGGCGGTCTTGGGCGTGTCGGTGCGGACGGTGAAGCGGCGGTGGCAGGCGGTCAAGGTGCGGCTGTACGGCCTGCTGGGTGGCGATGTACCTGGGGGTGGGGATCGTGCCGACGGACGATGAACTGCTCGGGGACATGCTCCTGCGGTGGGACGAACTCCGGGAGCAGGGCCAGACCCCTTCGCCCGAGGAGTTGTGCCGGGAGCACCCGCACCTGCTGCCGGAGTTGACCCGCCGGATCGACGCCCTCCGAGCCATGTCCTGGATCGACGAGTCGGTCGAACCCGAAGATCACGGTGTACCACCACCGCCTCTTCGAGATGATCCGCAGCCCGAGGTTCACAGGCTCGGCGGGCGATACCGGCTCGACCGTCTGATCGCAGAGGGCGGGTCGGGGCAGGTGTGGCAGGGGTACGACGAGGAGTTGCAGCGGCCGGTGGCCGTGAAAGTACCACGGCCGTCCCGGTCCACCGCCCGGCCACCGGTGGACTTCCTGGCCGAGGGCCGGCGGGTCGCCCGGCTGGAGCACCCGGGGATCGTCCCGGTGTACGACGTGGGGCAGGACGACGGCCGGTACTACATCGTGTCGAAGTTGGTGGACGGGGAGAGCCTGGCCGACCGACTGCGGCGGGGGCCGGTCCCGCCCGCCGACGCCGCTCGGCTGGTGGCCGAGGTCGCCCGGACGCTGGAGTTCGCCCACAAGCAGGGGTACATCCACCGGGACATCAAGCCGGCCAACGTCCTACTCGACCCCGAGGGGCGGCCGTTCCTGGCCGACTTCGGGATCGCCATCCGCCCGCCGGAGTTGCTGACCGCCAGCCGGGTCGGGACGCTGGCGTACATGTCCCCCGAGCAGTTGACCGGGGAGGTCCACCGGCTCGACGCCCGGACCGACATCTACGGCCTGGGCGTGGTCCTGTACGAGGCGCTGACCGGCCGGCAGCTGTTCCGGGACGAGAACCCGGTGGCCCTGCGGGAGGCGATCACCGGCGGGGTGTACCCGACGCCCCGGACCGTGAACCGGGCGATCCCGGCGACCCTGGACCGGATCGTCATGCGGTGCCTGGCCCGGAACCCCGACGACCGGTACGCCACCGCCGGAGAACTGGCCGACGCCCTCGACGCATGCACCCGGTCGCCCGGCCCGACCCGCACCAGGAAGTACCTGCTCGTAGCCAGTCTCGTGACGCTGGTGGCCGTGCTCGTGCCGTTCATCGTGTACCTGTACCGGCCGGACAGCACAGCCGGACCACCGGCCTCAACGGGCAGCGGTTCACCTGGACCGACATCGGCACCTGTACCGGCACCGGCACCCGCCGCCAGCTTCGGCGGTGCGGCCGAGGAAGGTCGGGTTCTCCTCGGGCATCAGAGGCAGGTTTCGGCGGTCGCCGTCCGGTCCGGCGGCACCTGGGTGGCCAGCGGCGGGGCCGACCGGACAGCCAGGTTGTGGGACATCTCGAAGGGCGACCCGGCCGGCGGGCACCTGATCCTGCGGCACCCGGCGGCGGTCACGGCGGTGGCGTTCAGGCCGAACGGGACGGCCCTTGCTGCCGGCTGCGAGGACGGCCGGGTGGCCATGTGGGACGTGTCCGGCCCGGAGCCGAAGGAGACGGCGGTGTACCCGGGGCACACCGGGGCGATCACCACGCTGGCCTTCTCGCCGGACGGCATGACGATGGTGTCGGCCGGGGTGGACGGGAGGGTGGTGCTCCGGGACTTCAACTTCACCCCGCCGAAGGTCGGCCAGTTCCCGAAAGTCGAGGCACCGGCCCTGACGGCGGCGGTCGCGGCGGGCGGCGACCGGTTGGTGCTCGGCTACGGGGACCGGGGCAAGCAGCCGGCGGCGTTCTACTTCTGGGGGATCGACCCGAAGAACCGGAGCAACGTCCACCACCGGGGGACCGGCCCACTGACCGGGGCGACCGGGGTGCGGACGATGGCCGTGTCCCGGGACGGGGTGTACCTGCTGGCGGCCCTGACCACGCAGGTCGGGGTCTGGAAGTACATCCCGGAGAAGAACGAGTTCACCGTACTCGGGGCGTTCGAGAAGCACCTGGGCGAGATCAACACCGTGGCCATCTCCGAGGACGGCCGGCGGGCCGTGTCCGGCGGGGACGACAAGATCATCAACCTGTGGGAGGCGGTGACGCTGAAGCCGATCCGCACCTTCCAGGGGCACACCGGCGGCGTCACGAGCGTCGGGTTCTCCTCGGACGGCAAGCTGCTGGTGTCCGCCGGCGAGGACGGGACCGTGCGGCTGTGGGAGACCACCGACTGACCGGATGCACGAGAACGAGTACCCGCCCGCTACACTGCCTCAACAGTAGCGGGATCGAGTTCACCCGACACGACCGAGGAGCAGCCGACGCAGAACACCTGCGACTACACCATGAACGGCGGCCAGGCGGCGGCCCAGTACAACGCCACCGCCCACCGCTTCACCCTGGTGTTCACCGAAGGGCAAGATCGGGTCCGGGTCAGTCTGCCAGAAGCGGTAGCCCAGCCGCTTGCTCAGCAGGTTCTCCGGGCACTCGGTCTCCCGGTGGGTGCTGGCCCCGGTGGCGGGGGTGGTCCGGCACCCAGACCGGGGAAACGCTTCAGGGACTACATCTCCGAATCCGAGGACCAGCCGGAACCGCTCAGCCCCAAGAAGACCACGAAAGGTTCCACCACGAAGCGGTAACGCAAGACGCCGTGGGGAGCCGGCCGGGGCGACCCGTTCACCCCGGCCGGCGGGTAGTGGACTTATTTCCGGGTGTTGCAGTAGGACAGTGCTAACACGGCGAAGGCGGTCGCCAGCTCGGGGACGTTCTCCAGGAAGGCGCCGTTCGCGTCGTTCGCCCAGCTGCCGTCCGGCTTCTGACGCCTCTTCAGCTCCGCCAGCAGCTCCGCCCGCCAGTCGTGCTTCACCCCCTTCGCGTCCTCGAACGGCTCCTCCCCCAGCGCGTCCATCGCCTTCGCGAACGTGTGGTAGTAGTAGAACAGCCCCGCCGCCCCCTGCCCGGGGTTCTCGCTCAGCGTGTAGTGCGCCTTCACCCACGCCACCGCCGCCTTCACCCGCGGGTCGTCCTTGCCCACCCCGGCGTACAGGAAGCTCTTGAGGCCGGCGTAGGTCATCCCGCCCTCGCTCCGCAGGCCGCCGGCCGGGGTCCGCTTGTCGCTCTTGTCGTTCGACTGGTCGAGCGGGTTGTACACGAACCCGCCCTTGTCGTCGTCGGACGCCTTGGCCGCGAACGGCTGGTCGTTGTGCTCGCCCGGCAGGTTCTGGCTGCGGCTGATGAACGTCAGCGCCTTCTGGATCGCCGGGTCGGTCTTCGGCGCGCCCGCGGTCGTCAGCGCCTCGACCAGGAACTGCGTGTTCGACAGGTCCGGCCGGTCCTTCCCGCCCGGCTTGCCGTACCCGGCGCCGCCGAACCGGAGGTCCTTCTGGTCCACCCCCTCGCCGTACTGCAGGGAGCGGACGAACTTCGAGGCGTTGTCGATCACCTTGTCGTACTTGCCGCCGGCGTTGCACTCCTTGAACGCCACGATGGCCAGGCAAGTCGTGTACGTGGCGAGCCCCTGGGCGTAGACGCCGCCGTCCGGCTTGATGTTCCCCTCGAGGTACTTGAGGCCCTTGGCCACCAGCGGGGTGTCGGGGCCGTACCCGTGGCGGACGACGGCGGCGACGGCCAGGGCGGTGATCCCGGGGCCGCCGCCCTTCGGGAACAGGCTGCCGTCCTCGTTCTGCTTCGACGCGAGGAACTTCACCGCCGGGTCGACGACGGCCTTGACGTCGGCCGGGGTGGGGGCGGCGGCCCGGGCGGGCCGGGGGTGTAAGCCCCCGGAGGTCAGTGCGGCGGCGGACGCGGTGCGGAGCCAGTCGCGGCGGGTGAACGTGGACACGGGGGAGTCCTCCGGTGCGGACGGGGTGGGGGCACCGGCAGGATAAGCGACGCGGCACGCCGCGGCGCGGGCAAACGGCGCGCACCGCGGGTCACCGTTTAGCCGCCGCCCCGTCGGGGCGGCGGCTAAACGCCGGTCACACCGTCAGCACCCGGTCCCGCGACGCGACGGCCCACCTCCCCACCACCCGCCCCCCCTCGGCGACCAGGGCGTCGCGGTGCAGGGCGACCGTCGGGCAGATGTGCGACGGCAGCGCGAACACCACGTCGCCCGGCTTGAACCGGTCGGCCTCGGCCGTCTCCACGATCAGGTGCTCCTCGTTGTGCCCCACGGCCTCGTAGGGCGGGAAGTCGAGGAGCGTCACCCGCTTGCCGGCCGGCGGGTCGCTGGCCACCGCCTTGGTGCCCAGGTCGAGCGTCACCCGGGTCGGCGTCGGCCGGCTCACCACCCGGGTGACCAGAACCGCGGCGGGGGTGATGCCGGCGAGGTCGGCGTACTTGCCGCCGTACCCGGCGTCGTGCAGCACGAACGTGCCGGGCGAGCACTCGACCCCGGGAACGTCCGTGAGGTGGGCGTACACCGGGAAGCTCGGGGTGCCGCCGCACACCAGCCGCGGCACGGGGACGCCCCTCGCCTCGGCCTTCGCCCGCAGCTCCAGCACCGGGGCGAGGAACGCCCGCACCGCCGCCTCCCGGTCGGCCCGGTCCGGCTGGTTGTTGTGCCCGTCGTACACCTGGAACCCGTCCGGGGTGAGGCCGGGCAGCCCGGCGGCCAGCACGTACAGCGACAGCGCGTCGTCACCGACGGCGATGCCGGTGCGGTTCTGGCCGACGTTCAGGTCGAGCACCACCGGCACGGTGAGCCCGGCCGCCGCCGCCGCCGCGGAGAGGGCCCGGGCCGAGTCCGGGTGGTCGATCAGGGTGGAGAACCGGGTGCCCGGGTACTTGCGGACGAGCGCGACGAGCCGCGGCAGGTTCGGGCCGACGAGCGGGTAGGCGACGAGCACGTCGGGGGCGTTCGCCGACGCGAGCATCTCGGCCTCGGCGATGGTGGCGCACTTGTGCCTGGTGACGCCGGCGTCGAGCAGCAGCCGGGCGATCTCGCGGGTCTTGTGCGTCTTGACGTGCGGCCGGAGGCGGTGCGGGCCGCCGGCCATCTCGACGACCCGGGCGATGTTCCGGCGGATCAGGTCCGGGAAGAAGACGAGCGACGGGCTGAGGACCGACGCCAC
>JAIEQN010000842.1 GCA_019747685.1 Gemmataceae bacterium | reverse complement strand
CGTCCTGCTGCTGGCGGCCGGCGGCGGGGCGTTCGCCTGGTGGGAGGACAACCGGGCCGGGGCGCGGCGGGTCGAGGAGGCGGTGGCCGAGGCGCGGGCCCGGCAGGCGGTCGAGTCGGCCATCGCCCTGGCGGCCGACCTGCGGGAGAAGTTCCGGTTCGCCCAGGCCCGGGCCGCCCTCGACCACGCCGCCGGGACGATCCCACCCGGGGCCCCGTCCGACATCCGCGACCGGCTCGACCGGGCCCGGGACGACCTGGAGCTCGTCCGGGAGTTAGACACGATCCGAGCCAGCCGGGTGACGAACCCCAACTGGAGGCCGTACCCCGAGCTGACGGCCGAGTACCGGGCCGTCTTCCGCGGGCGGGGCGTGGACCCGGCCGAGGACGACCCGGTCGTCACGGCCGGCCGGGTGGCCGCCTCCCCGGTCCGGCACCACCTGGTGGTCGCCCTGGACGACTGGGCCTGGCTGGAGAGCAACCCGGAAACCCGCGGCCGCCTGCTGGCCGCGACCCGGCGGGCCGACCCCGACCCGTGGCTCGACCGGGTCCGCGACCCCGCCGCCTGGGACGACGAGGCGGTGATGAACCGCCTCGCGGCCGAGATCGACGCGGCCGCACCCCCGCCCCACCACGTCGTCCTGATTTGTCAGGTGGTGGGGAAGACGTGGGCCCGGGGGGCCGACCTGCTGGAGGCCGCCGCCGCCCGGCACCCGGACGACTTCTGGGTCCAGTTCGAGGCCGGGTACTACTGGGCCGTCAAGGACCCCCAGCCGGCCCGCGCGATGCAGCACCTGCAGGCCGCCCTCGCCCTCCGCCCGGACAACCCGAACGCCATGATGCTCATGCGCGGGCTGCTCCGGAAGGCCGGGGACACGGCCGGGGCGGACCGCTGGCTCCGGGCGGCCGCGGGGGTCAGCGGGACGGACGCCCGCCGGCTGGTTCTGCTGGGACGGACCCTCCGCGAGGAGGGGGACCCCGACCGGGAGACGGAGTTCTACCGGCGGGCGATCGCCGACTTCCCGCAAAGCGCCGACGGGTACAACGGGATGGGGATCGCGCTGGCGGCGAAGGGCGACCTGGACGGGGCGATCGCGTACTACCGGGAGGGCATCCGGGTCGACCCCACGAACGCCCGGCCCTTCAACAACCTCGGGTACGCCCTGTTAAACAAGGGCGACTTGGCGGGATCGGAGGCGGCACTACGGGAGGCCGTCCGGCTCGACCCGAGGCTCACCGTCGCGCTCCTCAACCTGGGCAAATTGCTCCACCGGAAAGGGGACCTGGACGGTGCCGCGGCGGCCGTTCGGGGGGCGATCCGCCTCGACCCGAAGGGCAAATCGCCGCGGTACCGCCTGAGCGAGCTGCTGTCGGCCCAGGGCGACCGGGCGGGGGTGGTGGAGTGCTTCCGGGACGCCGTCCGGCACAACCCGAACGCCGCCTGGGCGCACATCGAGTTGGGGGTGGCCCTGGCTAACGCCGGCGACCCGGCCGGGGCGGAGGCCTGTTACCGGGAGGCGATCAAGCTCGACCCGAAGGACCCGGACGGGCCCAACAACCTGGCCTGGCTGCTGGCGGTCGGCCCGGACGGGTTCCGGGACGGGCGGGAGGCGGTCCGGCTGGCGACCCGGGCGTGCGAGCTGACCGGGTTCGCGGACGCGAATGACCTGGACACCTTGGCTGCCGCCCACGCCGAGGCCGGGGACTTCGGGAAGGCGGTCGAGGTTCAAAACCGGGCGCTCGCCCTCCCCGGGGCCGAGGAGCAGTACGGGGCGGAGTTCCATGAGCGGCTCGGGCTGTACGAGCGGGGGCGGCCGTACCGCAACCCGGCGTTCGTCCCGCGGCCGGTCGCCCCGCCGCCGCGGGAGGTGACCCGCTGAGCCGGCACGCTCTCTTCGGTCGGGGTCGGTGGCTACAATAGGTCCGTCGCCGCACCTCCGGAGCCTACCCGGATGGCCAGCCCCGCGGTCGCCGACCCCGCCCGCCGGGACGCCCTCGAAGCGTCCGTCGCCGCCGTCCGGCGGGTGGCCGGGTACACCCTCGGCCCGGCCGTCGACCGCCGCCTACCCCGAACTCGGCGGCTGAGCTGCTACAATGCCGGCGGAGGCCCGCCGTGGCGTACAGCACCTTCACCCTGCCGGGCGTCCTCCAGACGTTCGGCCTGACCGCCCACACCGGGACCGACCTGTTCGCCGGCGTCGCCCCCCTGCCGCTCAGCCCGACCGCACGGGCCGTCCTCGCCCAGAACCAGCCCCTCGCCTCCCTCATCAACACCGAAAAGGCCTGGTCTGAGCTGGTCATCGCCCCCGTCCTGGCCGAAGTCTGGCAGCGGTCCGGGCACCGCATCAGCCTCTACTCCGGCGTCCCGTTCGATGTCGACCCGGCCGCCGACCTGACCGGGGTGTGCGACTTCATCCTCGGCCGCGGGCCGCACCTGCCCTACGTGACCGCCCCGGTCGTGGTCGTCGTCGAGGCCAAAAAGGAGGACATCCCCGGCGGGTACGGCCAGTGCGCCGCCGCGATGGTCGCGGCCCGGCGGTTCAACCTCCGCGAGCGGTCCGACGGTAGCGACGTGTTCGGCTGCGTCAGCAACGGGGCGAGTTGGAAGTTCCTCCGCCTCCGGGGGGCCGACCTCGCCGTCGATCTACCGCAATACTCGCTCGATGCCGCCGACCGGCTCGTCGGCATCTTCCTGCACCTCCTGGGCGCCCCGGCCACGCCCTGACGGCCCGGCGTCGCCGGCCGGAAAAATGATTTGACTTGCCCCAACGGGATTGTAGGGTACAGGCGTACAATTCCGCTCGCCGGGTCGATGTACTGGCGGGGACGACCGAGCATGATCGGGTACGGCAATGCTCGGTGTCGGCCGCAACCGACGACCGCTCATCCGGTTGGGTCGCGGCGGCGGGCCGGGCACGACAGCACGGCTGTGCGGAAATCGCACGAAACCGCTGGAGATCCCAGGGAATCGTGAGGTGTGAAAAAAACAGGGGGGAGGGGGGTCATGGCCCGAATACGCCCGGCGGGACTCGAACCCACAGCCACCCGCTCAGAAGGCGGGTGCCCGATCCAGTTGAGCTACGAGCACTTCCGAAGGCAACTGTTCTAGCCGCACCGCCCCCCGCAAGTGAGGACGCCAGTCAATAGGCATGACCAGGTAGTGCCGCCCAGACGGGGGCGGCCTCCCGTGAATTCCCTCCCCGACCCCGCCCGGCCCCAGGGTAGAATGGGATTCTCTCGACCACGCCCACCCGGCCCGCCCGACAGGACGTTCTCCCACCAATGCGCACCCGGCCGACCCGACCCCCGCTCGCCGCCGAGCCGCTCGAACCCCGCGACGTGCCGGCCCTGACCGTCCAGTTCGACTTCCGGTACGACGCCACCGGGTTCTTCAACGACCCGGCCCGGCGGGCCGTCCTCCAGCAGGCCGCCAACGACCTGACCGCCCGGATCAGCACCCCGCTGGCGGCGGTCGTGCCCGGCGGCGACAACGGGTGGGTGCTGAACACCTTCGACCCGTTCACCGGGCAATCGACGGCGGCCGACGGCCCGGCCCTCGGGGCGAACACCCTGGTCGTCTTCGTCGCCGGCCGCCAACTGCCCGGGGCCACGGTCGCCGAAAGCTCGCCCGGCAGCTATACGGCGGTCGGCTCGGGGGCCTGGCGGAGCCTGCTCCGTAACCGCGGCCCGGCCGGGGCGACCGCCTGGGGCGGGGCCATCTCGTTCGACGACTCGGTCAACTGGTACTTCGGGGCGGACGCCGCCGGGCTGCCCGGGAACCGGTCCGACTTCTACTCGGTCGCGGCCCACGAACTCGGCCACGTCTTCGGGATCGGGGCGTCCCGGACGTGGTTCGCCCAGGTCGGCGACGGGGCGTTCGTCGGGCCGACCGCCGAGGCCGTGTACGGCGGCCCGGTCCCGGTCGAGGCCGACGGCTCCCACTGGCTGGACGGGCTGACCGTCGGCGGCCAGCCGGTCGCCCTGGACCCGATCATCACCCGGGGGGCTCGCGTCCCGTTCTCGGTCCTCGACTACGCCGCCCTGGTCGACCTCGGCTGGTCGGTCGGCGACACCCCGGCCCCCGACCCGATCGCCACCACCCAGCCGAACCCGGAGCCGTGGTCCGGGACCTGGACCTCGCTCTCGACCGTGGGCGGGTTGGTCGTCCTGTCCGGGGCCGAGCCCGGGACGGCCCGGGTGTTCACCACCGACCCGGGCGGGTTCCTCACCCCGGTCGGCCCGGCGATCACCCCGTTCCTCGGCGGGGGCGGGTCGGTCCGGGCGGTGGCGGCCGACTTCAACGGCGACGGCACCCCGGACCTGGCGTTCGGGACCGGGCCGGGGGCGACGGCCGCCGTCCGGGTGCTCAACGGCCGGACCGGGACGGACATGGTCGGGGTGACGGCGGTGCTCGGCGGGTTCGGCGGCGGGACCTACCTGGCGGCCGGGGACGCCGACGGGGACGGGCGGGCGGAGCTGGCGGTGTCGGCCGACGCCGGCGGCGGCACCCGGGTGACGCTGCTCCGGGTGGCGGCCCGGGGGCTGACCCCGGCGGCCGACTTCCTGGCCTTCGATGACCCGGACTTCCGGGGCGGCAGCCGGGTGGCGATGGCCGACGTCGACCGGGACGGGGCGGCGGACGTGGTCGTCGGGGCCGGGATCGGCGGCGGCCCGCGGGTGGCCGTCTACTCCGGCCGGTCGGTCGCCGCCGGGCGGCCGGCCCGGCAGGTCCCGGACTTCTTCGCCCTCGACCCGAACCTGCGGAGCGGGGTGTTCGTCACCGCCGGCGACCTGGACGGGGACGGGTACGCGGACGTGGCCTACGGGACCGGGGACACCGGCGGGCCGCGGGTGCGGGTGATCTCCGGCCGGGTGCTGACCGACAACCCGCGGACGGACCCGTTCACCCTGCCGGCCCTGGCCGACTTCTTCGCCCTCGACCCGAACGACCGGAAGGGGCTGCGGATCGCCGCCCGGGACGTAGACGGGGACGGGGTGGCCGAGCTGGTCGCGGCCAGCGGGGCGAAGGATCAGGCCGCCCGGGTTATGGTCATCTCCCTGGCCGACGCCCAAAGCCCGACCGGGCCGGCCGCCGGTGCCCAGGACCCGTTCGGCGGCCTCACCGCCGCGGACGGGGTGTACGTCGGTTAGAAGGTCAAGACTGGCCGGTGGGGCGGCTCTCATTGGTTTGGGAACCTACACACCCTGCGCCGAAACCAATCAACTCTCTCGCAGTGATAGTAGTCAGGTCGACGCCGGCGGCGTGGGGTCGGGCGGGAGGTGGAAGACGTAGCTGGCGTACCTGTCGAGGGGGAGCAGCCGCGGCCGCCAAAAAAAATTCCGGTTTGGTTGTTGCGGCCGCCCGGGCGGGCGTTTACCCTGCTGTTCGACCCGCACGACCGGTGCGACCGTGGCCGACCCCGCCCACCCCGACTGCCTGCCCCGGTGGCGGGACCTGGCCCGGCTGAGCGACGACGAGCTGGGCCGGCACGACATCGCGGCGGTCAACCTGGCGGTCGCTGTCGGGCTGCCCGGGTCCGGGGCGATGGACCCGGCCGACTGCCTGGACAGCCTCGACCAGTGGACGGAGTACGCCCGGGGGTTCACCGAGCAAGCCCTGCCGCGGTACTACGAGACCCCGGAACGCTGGGGCTACTCCGAGGCCCGCTTCCGGGCGACGGGCCTGGTCCTCGCCCTCCAGCGAGGCCCGGGGCTCCAATACAACCCGGCGAAGATTCCGCCGGACGCGCCATTCGACGTGGCCGACTACTTCGCGTTCGGGGCGATCCAGGGGCCGGGCGGGACGTGCTCGACCATGCCGATCGTGTACGCCTCGGTCGGCCGGCGGCTCGGGTACCCGATCAAGCTCGTCTCCTGCCGGACGAAGGCCGGGGGCGGGCACCGGTTCAACCGGTGGGACGGGGCCGGGGTGCGGTTCAACTTCGACGGCACCAACGAGGGGTGTAGTAGCCCCCCGGACGACTACTTCCGGACCGGCCACTACGAGTCGGACCCGCGGCGGGAGGAGGCGTGCGGGTTCATGGGGTCCCTGACCCCGCGGCAGGAGCTGGCCGAGTTCCTGGATGCCCGGGCCGGGCTGTGGGCGGAGGCCGGGGAGCACCGGCGGGCGGCCGAGGGGATGGCCTGGGTGGTCAGCCTGGACCCCGGGAACCGGATGCTGGACGAGGGGTTCAAGGTCCGGTTGAACGCCTGGAAGCGGTGGGCGAACGAGCGGAAGCCGCCGGGGTTCCCGTCGCTGATGATCGGCCCGCCCCCGCGGCGGCTGTTCCCGGACACCCTGCCGGCGGAGTACGAGCGGGACCTGCTCGGGTGTTTGGCGACCGAGCACCTGCTGACCGACCCGGAGTACGGAGTGGTGTGGGAGAAGATGCGGCGGGGCGAGTGGCGGGGGCGGGGGCCGAACACGGCGACGGTCGACTACCACGCGGACGGGACGAGCGTGGCGGAGGTGCGGTTCGAGGCGTGACGGCGGCACGGGACGGGGAGAGGCGGCGATGTACGACCCGAACCTCGGCCGGTGGCTCCAGGAGGACCCGATCGGGTTCGCGGGGGGCGACCCCAACCTGTACCGGTACGTCGGCAACAGCCCGACCAACTACACCGACCCGAGCGGGCTGGTCGGGCCGCCGTTGGGCGGGGGCAGGGGGAACGACCACATCCCGCCCGACGGCGGGGGTGGGGGCGGCGGGGGTGGGGGCGGCGGGGGGACCTCCCCGCCCCCGCCCCCGGCGGGCACGCTGCCCTACTACGGTGCGGTCGGGGACCGGGGGGACCCGCTGTACCTGCACGACGGGATGTACCGCCCGGACGAGGGCGTGGTCGACATCCGGTACGGGATGTACCACCCGACCCGGCAGACCCTGGAGTTCCACCCCGGGGCCGGCGACCCCGGGGTCCGGACCGCCGAGTACCGCCCCGGCCGGGACGGCGGGATCGGGTTCGTCCCGGCCGGGGTCAACGCCGGCGGGACATCACCGCCACCGCCCCCCGCCGGGCCGGAGGCGGGCGACGATGTCGACCGGCGGCTGGCCGCCTACCTGGCGGCCGCCCCCGGCAACTACGCTGACCGGCTGCTGGCCGAGCGGGCCCGACTGCGCGCCGAGCTGGCCGACGCCGAGCGGGCCTCCCG
>JAIEQN010000452.1 GCA_019747685.1 Gemmataceae bacterium | reverse complement strand
GGCCAGGTACACCACCCCGGCCCCGCCCCGGCCGAGCTCCCGGACCACCTCGCACCCGGGCACCGCCGGCCCCGGCCCGACCAGCCCGGCCGGCAGCGGGGTCGGGTCGTCCAGGAACCCGTCGGCCTCGGCCCGGTCGGCGTGGGCCAGCAGCGACACGACGGCCGCCCGGACGGCCGGCTCCCCGGGGCACTCACGGTCGTGGAATGCGGCACGGTCGGATGGGGGGAGGTCGAGGGCCCGGTCGAACAGGTCGTCGGCCCGGGCGCGGAGGTCAGGGGCCATCGCCGACTCCTTCGAGTTCGCGGTGGAGCCAGGCCCGGGCCCGCTGCCACGGCCGCTTGACCCGGCCGTAGGGCAGGCCGAGCACGTCGTCGGCGATCCGCTTCAGCTCCCACCCGCCGAAGACGTGCAGCTCGACCAGTTGGAACAGCTCGGGGAGCGACCCGGACAGCCGGTCCAGGGCCTCGTGGACGGCCACCAGGGTGGCCGGGTCGAGCCCGCCCGGGCCGGCCGGGTCGGGGACCTCGTCCAGCCGGGCCGGGCGGCCGCCCAGGGCGTTCTCCCGGGCCAGCCGCCCCCGGGCGTGGTCGACCAGCAGGTGCCGCATGGCCCGGGCGGCGTACCGGTAGAACTGGGCCCGGTCGGCCCAGGTGATGTCGGCCCGGCCGACGAGCTGCTGGAACGCCCCGTCGATCAGCACGGTGGTCTGGAGGGAGTGGGCGGTCGACTCGTGCCGCAGGCAGGCCCGGGCCCGGGCCCGTAGCTCGGCCTCGACCAAGTGGAAGAGGCGGTCGGCGGCGTCCCGGTCGCCGGCCCCGGCCCGGCGGAGGAGGACGGTCAGCTCCGGCTCGTCGGGCGACACCCGGGCCCCCAGTCGGAATCGGAAGTCGGTGACTGGCAGGATCGTACCCGCCGGCCGGCGGGACGCAAGGTGCTAGGGCGATCGCTCGGGCGAGTCACGCCCCGATCGGGTTCCCGAAAATGTTTCCGATTTTCCGCGGCCCCGGGCCGGGCCTCGTCCGCATGGGATGGCGACCCCACCCCGTTCGGGAGGCCCGCGATGAACCGGCTACTCGACCGCGCCCTGTCGTACTTCCGCACCCGCCCCGAGGCCGGCACCCGCCGCCGGCGGCGGCTCGGCCTGGAGCACCTGGAGGACCGGGCCACCCCGTCCGCCGGGGCCGGCCCCGCGGACTACGACCCGTCCAGCATCCTGGTCCGGTTCCGGTCGGAGGCGGCGGCCGCCGACGGGGGCCGGGTGTTGGCCGGGGCGAGCGTCGGCCCGGCCGTCGCCCTGGTCCCGGGCCTGCGGGGGGTGCGGCTGGCGGACGGGGCCGGGGTCGAGGCCGCCCTGGCCGCGTACCGGGCCGACCCGGCCGTCCTGTACGCCGAGCCGAACTACTACATCCACGGGGCCCGCACCCCGAACGACCCGCAGTACGGGTCCCAGTGGGCGCTGAACAACACCGGCCAGACCGGCGGCCGGGCGGACGCCGACATCGACGCCGCGGAGGCCTGGGACATCACCACCGGGAGCGGCGGCACCGTCGTCGCCGTGTTCGACACCGGGGTGGACTACACCCACCCGGACCTGGCCGGGAACATCTGGCACAACCCGGGCGAGGTCGCCGGGAACGGGGTCGACGACGACCGGAACGGGTACGTGGACGACGCCGTCGGGTACGACTTCGCCAACCGGGACGCGGACCCGATGGACTACCACGGCCACGGCACCCACGTGGCCGGGACGATCGGCGCCCGGGGGAGCAACGGCCTGGGGGGGACCGGGGTGAACTGGAACGTCCGGCTGATGCCGGTCCAGGTCCTCGGCAGCGACGGCTCCCTGGGGACCATCGACGCGGTCGTCCGCGGGCTCAGCTACGCGGTCGCCAACGGGGCGACGGTGTCCAACCACAGCGGGCGGGGCTACGGGTCGTCGTCGGCCCTGTACGACGCGGTCAACGCCGCCCGCGGCCGCGGCCACATCGTGGTGGCCGCGGCCGGCAACGAGGGCCTCGACACCGACCGCACCCCCGTCTACCCGGCCAGCATCAACCTCGACAACGTCGTCGCCGCCGCCGCCACCGACCATAACGACGACCGGGCGTACTTCTCGAACTACGGCCGGCGGTCGGTGGACCTGGCCGCCCCGGGGGTGGACATCCTCAGCACCTGGCCGGGCGGGGGGTACAACACGATCAGCGGCACCTCGATGGCCACCCCGCACGTGGCCGGGGTCGTCGCCCTGGTCCGCGACCTCGAGCCGGGGTGGACGTACCGGCAGGTCATCAGCCGGGTCCTGGGCACCGTCGACCCGGTCCCGTCGATGCGGGGGATCACGACCACCGGCGGCCGGCTCAACGCCGCCCGGGCGGTGGACATCCCGCCGCCCGTCTCCTTCGTCACGCCCGGGTCGAGCGGGCAGGAGTCGGTCTCCCCCGTCCTGCTGCCGGTGGTGCTGTCCCGGCCGTCCACCCGGACCGTGACCGTCCGGTACGCGGTGACGGGCGGCACCGCCACCCGCGGGGAGGACTACACCCTGGCCGACGGCACCTTGACGTTCGCCCCGGGGGAGACCCGGCAGTGCATCCGGCTCGACGTCATCGACGACGCCGTGGCCGAGCCCGACGAGACCGTCCGGGTGACCCTGTCCAACCCGATGACCCCCACCCCCGGGCGGTTCCCGACCCACATCTACACCATCCTGGACGACGACCAGCCCAGCTTCGTGTCCGGGCCGTTCGGGTTCGCCCTCCGGGCCGGCGGCCGGACCGACGGGGCCGCGGACAACGCCGGCTACGCGGTCGCCACCGACGCCGCCGGCAACGTGTACGTCACCGGCCACTTCAGCGGCACGGCCGACTTCGACCCCGGCCCGGGCACCCTCACTTCGGCCCGGCCCTCCCGTGCGTTACACTAGGATGACCGGCCGGGGGGCCCGTGCCCCCGACCGGGACCGTCGCCGCGCCCGAGGAGGTTGCCGCCGTGCGAGCCCTGTCGGCCCTGTGCCTGGTCGCGGCCCTCGGGGTCGTCCCGTCCCCCGCCGACCCGCCGGCGGCCGACCCCAAGCCGGCCGACCCGCGGGCCGAGTTCTTCAAGGCTGGGAAGGTCGTCCGGCTCGACCTGACCGTCGACCGCAAGGACCTCGACGCCCTCGGCCGGGACCCCCGGAAGTACGTCCCGGCCGCACTGACCGAGGACGGCAAGACGACCTACGAGAAGGTCGGCGTCCACCTCCGGGGGTCGGCCGGCAGCTACCAGGACGTGGGCGACAAGCCGGGTCTGACCCTGAACCTGGACAAGTTTACCGCCGGCCAGCGGTTCCACGGGATGGAGAAGGTCCACCTGCACAACTCCGTCCAGGACCCGACCTACGTGCAGGAGCTCTTGTGCGGCGAGCTGTTCCGGGCCGCCGGGGTGCCGGCTTCGCGGATCGGGCACGCGGTCGTCACCCTCAACGGCCGCAAGCTCGGGCTGTACTACCTGAAAGAGGGGTACGACGCCGGGTTCCGGAGGGAGCACTTCGGCCGGGCCGACGGCAACTTCTACGACGGCGGGTTCCTCCGGGACATCGACCAGCCGCTGCAACTGCTGTCCGGCGGGAACGACGTGGCCGACCACGCCGACCTGAAGGCCCTGGTGGCCGCCGCCCGGGACCGGGACAAGGCGGCCCGGTTCCGGAAGTTAGAGCAACTGCTGGACCTGGACCAGTTCCTGGCCCTGGTGGCCCTGGAGGTCGTCCTCTGGGACTGGGACGGGTACCCGATGAAGCCGAACAACTACCGGGTGTACCACGACCCCGGGCGGGACAAGATCACCTTCGTCCCGTCCGGGATGGACCAGATGTTCGCCGACCCGGACGGGCCGCTGTTCCCGGAGTTCGGCGGGCTGGTGGCCCGGAAGCTGTTGGACACGCCCCGGGGCCGGGAGCTGTACCTGGCCAAGGTGGCCGAGGTGATGGACAAGGTGTACAAGCCGGACGCGCTGCTCCGCCGGCTGGACGAGCTGCGGGCGGTGGTCCAGCCGGCCCTGGCCGGGGTGGACGCCGGGGCCGGGCGGGAGTACCCGGACCACCTCCGGCGGCTCCGGGAGGCCATCCCGCACCGGGCCAAGAACGTCGCCGAGCAGTTGAAGCAGCTCGACAAGTAGGCCGGCGGCGTCGCCTGCGGGCGGCCAGGGGTGGGCACTGTCTTCACCTCCCCCGCCAGGGGCGAAAACCCGGCGTCCGCGGATCGCGTCGTCTCCGGGTCTGCACAACCACCGGGGCATCGAAGACTCTGCCCCGGCCGCCCGAATGATCGCCCTCCCCAGTCGCCCCGATTCCGCTCGCTTGGCGGATCGAATCAGCCGGTGCCACTCTCCGAGTGTAGACGGCGGGGACGGTCCCGCCGGAACCACCTCGCCCGTTTGAGGGTCACGTCATGTCCCGCCGCACCGCCCCGGGCCGCCGGGCCGGGTTCCAGCCGTCGCTCGAACAGGTCGAGGCCCGGGACGTGCCGGCTGCCGGGTTCCGGGCCATCCCGGACGACGCCGTGGCCGTCGGCCCGGACGACGGCGGCATCCCCCGGGTGAACATCCTCGACCCGGTGACGGGCGAGGATGTCGCCGAGGTCCAGGCCTACGAGGACGCCTTCCGCGGCGGCGTCCGGACCGCCCTGGGCGACATCACCGGCGACGGCGTCCGCGACCTGGTCATCGCCCCGGGGGTCGGCGGCGGCCCCCGCATCCGCATCGTGGACGGCAGCACCGGCGACACCCTCCGCGACTTCTTTGTCTACGAAGCGTCCTTCACCGGCGGCCTGTCCGTCGCCCTCGGGGACGTGAACGGCGACGGCAAGGACGACATCATCACCGGGACCGGCAACGGCGGCGGGCCGCGGGTCCGGGTGCTCGACGGGGCCGCCCTCGGGGCGACCGTCCTCCGCGACTTCTTCGCCTACGAGGGCACCTTCCGGGGCGGCGTGCTGGTCGCCGCCGGGGACGTGGACGGGGACGGCCGGGACGACGTGATCACCGGCACCGGGGTCGGCGGCGGGCCGCGGGTGCTGGCGTTCGACGGGGACGACGGCCGGACCCTGCGGAACTTCTTCGCCTACGACGACTCGTTCCGGGGCGGGGTGCTGGTGGCCGCCGGCGACCTGGACGGGGACGGGACCGACGACATCGTCACCGGGACCGGCCCGGGCGGCGGCCCGCGGGTCCGCGGGTTCGACGACCGCGGCCGGGAGCTGATCCAATTCCTGGCCGACGACAGCTCCTTCCGCGGCGGGGTCGGGGTCGGGTCGGACGACGTGAACGGCGACGGCCGGGACGACATCCTCAGCCGCACCCGGCGGGGGAACGCCGTCGTCCTGCGGGTGACCGACCCGGCGACCGGGGCCGAGCTGCGGTCGTTCGTCCGGGTGGTGGACGACAACCCGGGCGGCGGGTCCGGGGGTGGGAACAACGAGACCACCGTAGCCCAGTACGAGGGGACGATCACCGCCGTGGACGCGGCCGCCGGGACGGTCTCGATCCGGCTCCAGAACGGCCAGACGGTCGTAGTCCGGACCGGGCCGGGGACGAAGGTCGAGCGGAACGAGATCACGACGAGCCTGGCCGGGCTGGTGGTCGGCGAGCGGGGCGAGGCCAAGATCGGCCCGGACGGGATCGCCTGGAAGGTCGAGGGCGGGTTCGACATCTCCGGCCGGGGCGGGGACGACACCGGCGGGGGTGGGGGCGGCGGATCGGGCGACCCGGTCCCGGCGACCAGCGGCCGGTTCGAGGGGACGATCACGGGCGTGGACACGGCCGCCGGGGCGGTGACGATCCGGCTGCAAAACGGCCAGCTCGTCCTCATCCGAACCAGCCCCGGGACGGAGATCGAGCGGGACGACATCCACGTCGCCCTAAGTGCTTTCCGGGTCGGCGACCGGGGCGAGGCCCGGGTCGGGGCCGACGGGGTCGCCGCCAAGGTCGAGGCGGAAACCGTGTAACATTCTGGCACCCGGGATCGAGTCGGACTAATCCAACCTCGGGGCGGGTCCGCCGGCGTGGCGGACCACCGCCCCGGTTCCGACTTCTCCGGGTGAGGTCCCCGCCATGCCGGACCCGGCCGACGCCGCCCCGGCCACCGATGCGTCGCTCCTCCGGCGATTCCGCCGGGGCGAGGACGACGCGGCCACCGAGCTGTACCTGCGGTACGCCGGCCGGCTCCGGGCCCTGGCCGCCGCCCAGGCGTCCCCCGACCTGCAACGCCGGGTCGACCCGGACGACATCGTTCAATCCGTGTTCCGGACGTTCTTCCGCCGGGCGGCCGCCGGCCAGTACGAGGTGCCGGCCGGCGAGGAACTCTGGAAGCTGTTCCTGGTGATCGGGCTGAACAAAATCCGGGCGGTGGCCGCGTTCCACAAGGCGGCCCGCCGGGATGTCCGCCAGACGGCCGCCGGCGGGGCGTTCGACCAGGCCGCCGACGCCGCCCCGGCGGCCGACGACGCCGCCCTGAACGCCCTGCGGCTGACCATCGACGAGTTGCTCGCCCCGCTCCCGCCCGGCCACCGGGAGATCATCGAGCTGCGGGTCGCCGGGCACGAGGTGGCCGAGATCGCCAAGCTGACCGGCCGGGCCAAGCGGTCGGTCGAGCGGATCCTGCAAGAATTCCGCGAGTCCCTCCGCGGGCAGATTCATGACGCCGACTGACGCCCGCCCGGACCTGGACGACTACCTCGCGGCGTTCGAGTCGGCTTACGTCCGGGGCGGGGACGCCGACCCGGCGGACTTCCTCCCGCCGCGGAATCACCCCCATTACGCGGCCGTCCTCCGGGAGTTGCTGCGGGTCGACCTGGAGTTCGCCTGGGACCGCGGCGACGAGCGGCGGGTCGAGGCCTACCGGGACCGGTTCCCGGAGCTGTGGGCCGACCCGGACGGGCTGCGGGCCGTCGCCTGGGAGGAAGTCCGGCTGCGGGCCGTCGCCTGGGAGGAAGTCCGGCTGCGGGAGGCGGCCGGCGACGACCCCACCCCCGGCGAGTACCGCCGCCGGCTCGGCATCGACCTCGACGGTACCACGGGGACCGGGCGAGCCGGGGCTGGCCGGCCGGCCGGTCGTCCTGAAGGTGTCGTCCCGGCTGCCGGGCGAAGGGCAGACGCTGGCC
>JAIEQN010000862.1 GCA_019747685.1 Gemmataceae bacterium | reverse complement strand
CTTCGCCCCTGAGGAGTGCCGGAACTACATCCGGCACTGTGGCTACGACGCTACGAGTAAACCGAAACGGCTCTAACGGACCCATCGCCTGCCGGGATAGCCCCGCCGCACAAGGGAAACACGCTGGACAGGCCACGCAGGTCACCCCACAGGCCGCGGCCGACAGTAGAGCGCCCGGAGTCGTTCAGGGGTCGTTTGAAAGTAGTGATACAAATTTCGAGAGGGCCGGGAGAGAGCACAGGCCTTCGGCCAATTGGGGTTTAGGGTGGCGTGCTTCTTCGGAAACTGCCGTCGAGCGTCGTCGAAGCCGATGTCGAATACAATGTACTCGGCGGCGGGGTCGAGGTAACAATGCTGCCAGCGTTCGTCCACCTCGCCGATCAGCCAGAGACGGTGGTAACGCTTAGTATCTCGACCTCCGAACAGATTTCTCCACTTCCAGCGTCCGTCCCTCTGAATTGGCGAGTATTTGACCTCGATCCTGTGACCGGTAGGCGTAATCAGGTCGTAGCCGGCATTAATCGGGGCAAGCTCGCCAAGCCGCCATACGAAACTGACAAGATATTCGCCGTAACAACCTTTTAAATTACTATCATACTTGTCGAACAACGCGGCCTTCGGCCTCAGAACGGCCGCCTCGGACTCCAAGTCGGCGATCTGTTCATCGCGGCGGGCGATCTCCGACAACAGCCGCTGTTCGCGGGTGACGATGGTGGATAGTGCCTGGCTCATCGCCTTCCTCCCCGGCACAACCTTTACCTGCATGATTCTGACCGTCCGATCCCCCTGTTACAAGGTCCGTAGCCAATTGCTGCCCAACCCGCCAGACCGTAACCCGTCGGCTGTAAACCGCCCCGGGTACAACGGTATCCCCTGACAGCCCCGGTTGCCCGGTCGGGGCCGCCGCGTAGACTGCCCGTGCCCGCCCCGCCCGCCGGCCCACCCCCGGCCCCATGACCACCCCGGCCGACCCCCACCAGCTCGACCGGCTCCGCCGGCTCCTCACCGAGGCCCTGCCGGGCAACCGGTTCCTCGCCCGGAAGCTGGCCGGCGTCCGCCCCGACGACCTCCGGACCTACGCCGACCTGGCCCGGCTGCCGTTCACCACCAAGCCCGAACTCGCCGCCGACCAGCACGACCACCCGCCCTACGGCACCGCCCACACGTTCCCCCTCGACCGGTACACCCGGCTGCACCAGACATCCGGCACCAGTACCGGCCGGCCGCTCCGCTGGCTCGACACCCCCGAGTCGTGGGAAGCGGTCCTCCACTGCTGGACAATCTCGTTCCCGTTCATGGGCCTGAGTCCCCGCGACCGGGTCTTCTTCCCGTTCTCGTTCGGGCCGTTCATCGGGTTCTGGAGCGCCTTCGAGGCGGCCGCCCGGTTCGGCGCGTTGGTCCTCCCCGGCGGCGGGATGACCAGTACCGCCCGGCTGCGGTTCCTGGTCGAGCACGAGGCCACCGTCGTCTTCGCCACCCCGACGTATGCCCTGCACCTGGCCGAGGTCGCGGTCAAGGAGGGCATCGATCTTGCAGCCAGTCCGGTGCGTATGCTCGTTGTGGCCGGCGAGCCGGGCGGGACGATCCCGGCCACCCGCCGGCGGATCGAGCAGGTGTGGGGTGCCCGGGTGTTCGACCACTACGGGATGACGGAAATCGGGCCGGTCGCCGTCGAGGCCGAGGACACCCCCGGCGAGATGCTCCTGCTCGAATCCGAATACCTGTGCGAGGTGCTGGCGCCGAACGGCCCCGACCCGGTGCCGCCCGGCGAGTTCGGCGAGCTGGTGGTGACCAGCCTGGCCCGGGCCGCCAGCCCGCTCGTCCGCTACCGGACCGGCGACCTGGTCCGGCTGGCACAGACCTCAGCACAGGCCGGGAGGCCTGTGCCACCAGAACCAAGTGTCCCCCCGGTGGCACAGGCCTCCCGGCCTGTGCAGCGACCCTGGCGGCGGCTGGCCGGGGGCGTCCTCGGCCGGGCCGATGACATGATCCACGTCCGGGGCAATAATCTATACCCGGGGGCCATCGAGGCGATCGTCCGCCGGTTCCCCGAGGTGGCCGAGTACCGCATCCACGTCGACCGGTCCGGGCCGCTGGCCGACCTGCGGCTGGAGGTGGAACCCGCGGCCGGGTGCGACGGCCCGGGGCTGGCCGAGCGGGTGTCGCGGGCGGTCCGGGACGAGCTGCTGTTCCGGGTCGAGGTGGCCGCGGCCGACACCGGCACCCTGCCCCGGTTCGAGATGAAGGCGAAACGGCTGGTCCGCCACGGATGACCGCCGCCGGTACGGACCCGGGGTTCCACCCCGGGCTATGTTGTGCGACCCCTTCGGGGTCGTGGAGAATGAGGCCCGCAGCCTGAAGGGCTGCCACACCGTAGCCCAGGGTTTCACCCTGGGCCGTGAGTGACCCGGAGTTCCCATGCTGCCCCGGATTCTCCTCATCCTGTTCGCGTTCTCCGCGGTGAACTCCCCCGCCCTCGGGGCCAACCGGAACTGGGTCCACTGGCGGGGGCCGGAGCAGGACGGGGTCTCCCGCGAGAAGAACCTGCCCGGCGACTTCGACCCGAAGGCCGGGCCGAAGGGGAACGTCGTCTGGCAGCAGCCGTTCGGCGGGCGGTCGGCCCCGCTCGTCCTCGACGGCAAGCTCTACCTCATCCAGGGGACCGGCCAGGGGCCGCTGGAGGGCGAGCAGGTCGCCTGCTTCGACGAGAAGACCGGCAAGCCCCTGTGGCAGTACCGGGTGAACGTCTTCCACACCGACATCGTCAGCAGCCGGCTCGGGTGGACGACGCTCACCGCCGACCCGGAGACGAAGACCGTCTACGCCCACACCACCGCCGGGCTGGTCCTGGCCCTGAACCCGGACGGCCAGCCGCTGTGGCAGCGGAGCCTGACCGAGGAGTTCGGCCGGATCAGCGGGTACGGCGGGCGGATCGCCACCCCGATCTTCGACAGCGGGCTGGTCATCGTCGGGCTGGTCAACTCGTCCTGGGGCGACCAGGCCCGCGGGAGCAACCGGTTCGTCGCCCTCGACGGCAAGACCGGCGAGGTCGTCTGGTGGGGCGACACCGGCAACCCCATCCGCGGCACCTACTACTCGTCCCCGGTCATCGCGGTCATCAACGGCCAGCGGCTGTTGATCTCCGGCGGGGCCGACGGCTACCTCCACGCCTTCAAGGTCCGCACCGGGGAGAAGGTCTGGAGCTACCGGTTCAGCGCCGGCGTCGTCAACGCCTCGCCGCTGGTCGACGGCAACCTCGTCTACTGCCACCACGGGGAGGAGAACCCGGAGGGCGGGCCGATCGGCCGGGTGATCTGCGTCGACGCCGGCCAGATCGACCCGAAGACGCAGGCCCCGAAGCCGGTCTGGGAGTACCGCCGGGCCAACCGGTTCGGGCTGGCCTCGGCCGCCCTGCACGACGGCCGGCTGTACGTCCCGGACGACGCCGGCGACCTGTTCTGCTTCGACGCCAAGAAGGGGACGGTGCTGTGGCGGTACCGGTACGCCAGCGAGGTCCGCGGGGCCCCGCTGATCGCCGACGGCAAGCTGTACGTCTTCGACGTGAAGGGGAAGCTGGTCATCCTCACCCTCGACGGGAACAAGAAGCCGGACCCGGACCAGACGTTCGAGTACAAGTTCCGCGACCCGCGGGGGCTGTTGAACGAGACCAACGGCACCGTGATCGCCGTCAACAACCGCCTGTACTTCACCACCCGGACCGACCTGTACTGCCTCGGGCGGCCGGGCGCCAAAGATGAGTGCGGGGCGTACAAGCCGCTGCCCGAGGAGGCCACGTTCGACCCGGCGGCCAAGCCGGCGGCGGTCCGGGTCTTCCCGGCCGACGTGGAGGCCCAGCCCGGCGGGAAGCTGAGCTTCCGGGCGGTCCCGGTGGACGCCAACGGGCGGGAGCTGAAGGCCGACGGGAAGGCGGAATGGTCGCTCCCGGCCCCGCCGGCCCCGAAGGCGGCCGACCCGAAGAAGGTGGACGAGAAGTCGCTCGACCCCAAAGTCGACCCGAAGGCCCCGCCGGCCCCGAAGGGGCCGCCGCCCTTGAACGGGAAGCCGGAGGGGGACGGGGCGGTGGTGCTCGGCCCGAATCCGAGCCAGCAGGGGTACGTCGAGGCGAAGGTCGGCGGCCTCGCCGGGCGGGCCCGGGTCCGGGTGGCCGGCCAAGTCCCGTACACCCAGGACTTCGAGAAGGTCCCGGCCGGGGCCGTCCCCGGCGGGTGGGTGAACGCCCAGGCCAAGTTCCTGGCCCGGAAGCTGCCCGACGGGAACACCGTCCTGACCAAGGTGAACACCGACAGCCGGCCGCCGTTCGCCCGGGCCAACGGGTACATCACCCTGCCCACGGCCTCCAACTACACCGTCCAGGCCGACGTGCAGGGCACCTCGGTCCGCGACCGGATGCCGGACATCGGGCTGGTGAACAGCCGGTACACCCTGATCCTGGACGGCAAGACGAACCCGGAGACCGGCAAGCGGGAGCTGCGGATCGTCTCCTGGGAGGCCCGGCCGCGGGTGAACGAGGCGGTCGACTTGGACTGGCAGCCGGGGGCGTGGTACACCCTCAAGTTCTCGGTCGAGCCGGGGGAGAAGTCGGCCGTGGTCCGGGGCAAGGCGTGGAACAAGGGCGACCCGGAGCCGGAGAAGTGGACGGTCGAGTACACCGACCCGGGGCCGAACCGGGAGGGGGCGGCGGCCCTGTACGGGTACGTCTCCGACCCGCTCATCTCGGCCGACCGGCCGGGGTCGGACATCCTCTACGACAACGTCACCATCACCCCGAACGGGAAGAAGTAGCCGAGGCCCTGGGTTTGGTGGCACAGGCATCCCTGCCTGTGCCCGGAATGCCGCACTGGCGGGGATGCCTGTGCCACCAACACACGACCCCCCGGAATGCCGACATGACCCGCTCGCTTCCCCCCCCCCGGCTCCTCCTCGGCGGCGCCCTGGCCGCGGCCGCCGGGCTGCTCGCGGCCGCCGCCGACCCGAAGGCCCCGCAAGGGCCGACGGCCGCCCCGAAGGCCACCAACCCCGGCCCGAACGACCACACCATGTTCGCCGGCACCCCCGACCGGAACATGGTCAACCCGGGCGGCAAGCTGGAGGTGTTCCCGGACAAGGGGCCGGACTGGCAGGCCGAGGACCAGGTGAACGAGTGGCTCCAGAAGCACGCGGTCTGGAAGGCCGACCTGGGCAGCCGGTCCTACGCCGGGCCGATCGTGGCCGGCGGCCGGGTGTTCGTCGGGACCAACAACGAGCGGCCCCGGAACAAGCGGGACACCGACAAGAACGGCGACCCGATCGACCGGGGCATCCTGATGTGCTTCGCCGAGGCCGACGGGAAGTTCCTCTGGCAGGCCGTCTTCGACAAGCTGGAGTCCGGGCAGGTCAACGACTGGCCCCGCGAGGGGCTCTGCTGCACCCCGACCGTCGAGGGCGACCGCATCTACTTCACCACCAACCGCTGCACCGTCGTCTGCGCCGACGTGAAGGGGTTCGCCGACGGCAACCAGGGGATCCAGACCGAGAAGTACCAGACCCCCACGGACTGCGACATCCTGTGGGAGTACGACATGATCGCCCAGCTCAAGGTGTTCCCCCACAACATGACCTCGTCCTGCCCGCTGGTCGTGGGGGACATCCTGTACGTGATCACCGCCAACGGGGTGGACGAGGGGCACATCAACATCCCGGAGCCGAACGCCCCGAGCTTCCTCGCCCTGGACAAGAACACCGGCAAGCTCCTGTGGGCCAAGAGCTACCCGGGCCGGAACATCATGCACGGCCAGTGGTCGAACCCGACCTACGCCGAGATCGGCGGGGTCCGGCAGGTCATCTTCCCCGGCGGCGACGGGTGGCTGTACGCGGTCGTCCCGGAGACCGGGGAGGTGATCTGGAAGTTCGACGCCAACCCGAAGGACGGGGTGTACGTGCTCGGCGGGGAGGGGACCCGGAACGACTTCATCGCCACCCCGGTGGTGTACGACAACAAGGTGTACATCGCCGTCGGCCAGGACCCGGAACACACCACCGGGGTCGGCCGGCTCTGGTGCATCGACCCGGCCGGGAAGAAGGGGGACATCTCGGACGAGCTGCTGGCCGGGACCAAGAAGGGGGAGGACGGGCAGACGGTCGGGGTCGGCAAGCCGAACCCGAACTCCGGCAAGGTGTGGCTGGTCACCGGGCCGGAGACCCGGCCGTTCTCCGACCGGGACTTCGTGTTCGGCCGGACCATGTCCACCGCCTGCATCGTCGACGGGGTCCTCTACATGGGCGAGCTGCCCGGGTTCGTCCACGCGTTCGACGCCAAGACCGGACGGCGGTACTGGCTGTACGACACCAAGGGGGAGATGTGGGGGTCGTGCTACCACGTCGACGGCAAGGTGCTGGTCGGGAACAACGTCGACCTGTACGTCTGGAAGCACGTCAAGTACCCGGAGACGATCGACGACCAGGCCGAGAGGCCGGCCGACCAGCCGGAGGCCCGGAAGTACCGGCAGGCCAAGCGGGCGGAGATCGAGAAGAAGTACCTGCTGGCCAAGGTCGAGTTCGACGCCCCGATCCGCAGCACCCCGGTGGCGGCCAACGGCCGGCTGTACGTCCTGACCGAGCGAACCCTGTTCGCCCTGAAGGCGACGAAGTGACCGGGGGTGGGCCGGCGGACCCGGCCCCGCCGCGGCTGACCGCCGCCGGGATCGCCGCGGCCGCCCCGGCGATCGCCCCGGTCTTCCGGCACACCCCGCCGTTCGTCTGCGAGCCGCCCGGGGCCGAGCTGGGGGTGCGGCTGGGGCTGAAGGTCGAGACGGTCAACCCGGTCCGGTCGTTCAAGGGCCGGGGGGCGGACCTGCTGGTCGGCCGGGCCGACCCGGCGGTCCCGCTGGTGTGCGCCAGCGCCGGCAACTTCGGCCAGGGGATGGCCTACGCCCGCCGCGGGCGGGGCGTCCGGCTGACCGTGTACGCGGCCGCCGGGGCGAACCCGCTCAAGGTCGAGCGGATGCGGGCGTTCGGGGCCGAGGTCGTGCTTCATGGGGACGACTTCGACGCGGCCAAGGCCGAGGCCCGGCGGGCGGCCGCGGCGGCCGGGGCGCGGTTCGTCGAGGAC
>JAIEQN010000224.1 GCA_019747685.1 Gemmataceae bacterium | reverse complement strand
CCCCGCGCCCCCCCCCGGGGGGGCGGCGCCCCCGGGTTCGCGGGGCGTTCCCCTCACCCCGCCCCGCTCCGCGGGGCGACCCTCTCCCTCAAGGGGAGAGGGTAAACAAGACCGGCCGCCCGGCTGACGTAGTCCGCCCGTCGTTCCCACGGTCCGGCGCCCTCCGCGACGGCCGGGGTATACGATGACCGCGGGGGCGGGGCAACCCGGAATCGGGTCGGCTTCGGAACCCCCGGTGAGGCGCGGGAGGATCGGTGATGCTCGTCTTCGGCACCTCGCGGTCTAAACAAACGCCCGGCCCGGACATCCGGATCAGCTGCCCCGGCTGCGGGCGGCCGGACACGCCGGCCGAATCATTCGAGTCGGAGGAGCGGGTCCGGCTGTACTTCATCCCCCTCCCGACCCAGCGGGAGCGGCACGTCGTCTGCCGGGCATGCGGGGCGGACCGGGTGACCCGGCTCCGGCTGGACGAACTCCCGCTACTCGGCCCGGACGAACTGGCCCCGCACCTGGCCCCGCGGGTGTCGATCGTCACTTGGTCGCTCGCCGTGCTGAGCGTCCTGCTGTTCTGCTTCCCGGGGGTGAGCCTGGTGCTCGGCCTGGCCGGGGCGGTGGCCAGCCGCCGGGCCGGGGGCCTGGCCTTCCGGCTGAGCCTGCTCGGCATGGCCCTCAACGTCCTGCTCTGGGGCGGGCTGCTCTTGCGGAGCGCGGTCGTCGACCTCCAGGGCCAGTAGCCCGGTCAGTACTCCTCGACCAGCAGCGTCCCGTCCGGGGCGAACCAGCCCCGGCCGTCGACCTGGTAGACGCCGTCGGTCCGGGCGGCCAGGAACCGGCACGTCTCGTCCAACAGCTTTTCCAACGCCACCTCGTCACTCGCCGCGACCGGCTCGCGGATCGTCACGAGCTGCTGGGTCTGGATGACGTGCTGCATGAGTCGGGGGGCGTGGGGGCTGTGGCCCTGGGTCTCCAGTTCGGCGGCGTAGGCGTTCAGGTCGGCCCGGAGGTCGTCCTCGGCGGTCAGGTAGCGGTCGAGCAGGACCGGGGTGCCGAGGCCGGGCATCCGGAGTTCGCCGGCGGTCCAGCCGAGGTCGTCGCCCTTGAAGTGGGGCTCGACCGGCAGCCCGGCGGCGTGCAGGTGCCCGGCCAGGGCGGCCGGCGGGACCTCGGCGGCGAGCCGGCCGAAGACGCGGTGCCACATGAGGAGTTTCACCACAGAGGCACAGAGATCGCACAAAGGGCCACAGAGAAAACGAGACAGAGCCCAAGAACAAGACCAGGACAGAGAAGGGCACGGGAGAGATTACCGCCAGACCCGGCGCTTGATGCCGTCCTTCAGGACGGGGACGTTGAAGTTGACGAGCAGCCCGAGCCAGCGGTCGGTGAGCCGGAGGTAGGTCAGGAGCTGGGCCTCGTGGATCGGCTCCGGCGTGTCGACCGACTTCAGCTCGACCACCACCCGCCCGGCCACCAGCACGTCGATCCGGTAGGCGTTCTCGACGACAACGCCCTTGTATTCGATGTTCACCGGCAGTTGGCGGTCGAACGGGACGCCCCGGAGTTCGAGTTCCCGGCACAGGCACTCCTCGTAGGCCCCTTCCAGCAGGCCCGGACCGAGGTGCCGGTGGACTTCGATGGCCGCCCCGATCAGCCGGCTCGACCACTCGTCGGCTTCAGCCCGCTCGGCCTCCGTCCGCTCGGTCTTCATCCTTTCCCCTCCTTTGTGACCCTCGCCGCACGTCGGGGTAATCGTGACCGGCTTCCGCCCTTTCTTCCAACCTCGCTTCTCTTTTCTTCTCTGTGGCCCTTTGTGTGATCTTCGTGCCTTTGTGGTAAACTCCTACCCCTTTTTCCGGGAGACGTACTTGGCCGGCTCCGGCTCGCCCACCACCTTGAGCAGCTCGGCCACGATGTCGTCGCTCGTCTTCCCCTCGGCCTGGGCCTGGAAGTTGGCGCTGACCCGGTGCCGCAGGACCGGCCCGGCCGCCTTCCTGATGTCGTCCAGGGCCACGCTCGGCCGGCCGTCCATGGCCGCGAACGCCTGCCCGGCCCGGACCAGGAACTGCCCGGCCCGGGGCCCGGCCCCCCAGTCCACCAGCCGCCGCACCAGGTCCGGGGCGGTCGGGTCCTTCGGCCGGGTGGCCCGGACCAGCCGGACGATGAAGTCCACCACGAACGACGGCACCTCGACCCGCCGGACCAGCTTCTGCCAGGTGGTGATCCGCTCCCCGGTCAGGACCTTGGCCAGCTCCGGCCGGTCGTCCCGGGCGCTCATCTCGACGATCCGCCGCTCGTCCTCCGGGCCGGGGTAGTCGACCTTGATGTTGAACATGAACCGGTCGAGCTGGGCCTCGGGCAGCGGGTAGGTGCCCTCCTGCTCGATCGGGTTCTGGGTGGCGATGACGAAGAACGGGTCGGGCAGCCGGTACGTCTCCTGCCCGGCCGTCACCTGGCGTTCTTGCATCGCTTCGAGCAGGGCGGCCTGGGTCTTCGGCGGGGTCCGGTTGATCTCGTCGGCCAGGACGACGTTGGCGAAGATCGGCCCGCGGACGAACCGGAACTCCCGCCGGCCGTCCGGCAGCTCGTCCAGCACCGTCGTCCCGGTGATGTCCGACGGCATCAGGTCGGGCGTAAACTGCACCCGCTTGAAGGTGGTGTTGAGGATTTGGCTGATGCTGGCGACCATCAGCGTCTTGGCCAGCCCGGGGACGCCGACCAGCAGGCAGTGGCCGCGGGTGAAGATGGCGGCCAGGACCTGCTCGATCACCTCGCCCTGGCCGACCACCGCCCGGCGGAGCTGGTCGAGCATCTGGGCCCGGTCGGCGGCGAACTGGTTCAGGTAGTCGGTGAACTTGTCGGACACCGGGTCGGCTCCTCGGCTCGGGGGTCGGCGGGCGGGTATTCTATGCCCCCCTCCGGTGGCACAGGCCGGGAGGCCTGTGCCACCGGGAATTGCCCTTCGGGCTGGACGGCCGGCCGGCCGTGGCGGATGATGCGGGCATCGCCCCGTGGGAGATTGGCCGTGGCCGACGCACCCCCACCTCACCGCCCGTTCGGGTACGGCAACAACCCGCCCCCGGCCGGCCGGCCGGGGACGACGAAGACCGCCCGCGGCCGAGGAAGAAGCCGAAGAAGATGCGGCGGGTGGTCGAGGAGCACGACGACGGGCAGGCCGACCGGGACCGGGCGCTGGCCGAGTACGAGTGGTACTGGCCGGCGGCCATCCCGTCCCTCGGGCTGGTCCGGTGCTTCGTCGGCGGGATCGGGGCGGCCGGGGCGATCGGGATCGTCCACACCCTGGTCGTCCTGGTGGTCGGGCTGGCCGTCTCGATCCCGCTGGCGGTCGTTGCCCTGATGGCGATCGGGATCGTGATCGGGATCGAGTTCGGGCGGTTCGGCCCGGCCATCCTGAAGCTGGCCGCGATCACCTGCGTGGCCAGCGGGATCATGCTGATCGGGGAGTGGCAGAAGCTCCCGTTCTTCCTCTTCCTGCCGGTCAGCGGGGTCATCACCCTGGCCCTGTTCATGACCCAGTTCGAGCTGGACATGTGGGAGGCGAACGTCTCGGTGGTCGCGATCAACGTGTTCTCGTTCCTGGGCAACCTGCTGCTCGCCGGGTTCCTGATCGGGGCCGAGGCGAAATCCGGCGGCGGGGCCGACGAATACCGGGACGACGGCGGGGACGGGGACGACCCGCCGGCGGCGGTCGGGAAGGCGGACCGGCCGAAGCCGGGGGGGCGGTGGCCGGGGTCGAAGGCCGCCCGGCCGGCCGACCCGGAGGACGACGGCCCGGACGACGAGTAGGGAAGGGGGCCCCACCCCCCGACCCGGGGGCGAGCCGGGAGCGGGGGTTGGCGAGCCGGGAGCGTGAGCGACCGGAGCTACAAGACTCCGGTCGCTCACGCTCCCGGCGCGCCAGCACCCCCGCTCGCCCCAACCCCCCGCGGGGGTGGGGTCCCGGTTTTCCGTTGCCAGCCGGCCGCCGGCGGGTTACGATTGCGGTGGTTCGAACCTCACCCGCCGGGTCCACCGACCCAACCATCCCCGTCCCGTTGCCCGCTCATCCGGAGGGCGTCCCGTGCTCACGATCTGGGGTCGTCGGCAACCGTTCTGCGACGGCGTCAACCGCCGGAACTTCCTCCGCGTCGGGGCGTTCGGGGCCGGGCTGACCCTGGCCGACCAGCTCCGGGCCCGGGCCCTGTCCCCGGCCGACGGCCGGACCCGGCCGAAGTCGGTGGTCATGGTCTACCTGCCCGGCGGGCCGAGCCACATCGACACCTACGACCCGAAGCCGGACGCCCCGGCCGAGTTCCGCGGCGAGTTCGCCGCCGTCCCGACGGCCGTGCCCGGCGTCCGGATCAGCGAGCACCTGCCGCTGACCGCCCGGATGATGGACAAGCTGGCCGTCGTCCGGTCGCTCGTGTCGAACGACGAGCACAGCGACTCGTACGTCATGACCGGGTACACCGAGCAGGCCAACCGGGCGGCCACCGGCGGCCAGCACCCGTCGGTCGGGGCGGTGGTGTCGAAGGTCCGGGGCGGGGCGGCCGCCGACGTGCCGCCGTTCGTCAGCCTGCGGGGGATGAGCATCGGGACCGAGCCGGGGTTCCTGGGCATCGCCCACCGGCCGTTCACCGCCGAAGGCCCGGGCGTCCAGAACCTCCGCCCGGCCACCGGCGTCACCGCCGACAAGTTCGACGACCGGAAGGGCCTGCTGGCCCGGTTCGACACCGCCCGGCGGGAGGTCGACGCCACCGGGACGATGGCCGGGATGGACGCCTTCACCGGCCGGGCGTTCGAGATGATCACGTCCGGCCAGGTCCGGGCGGCCCTCGACCTGAAGCGGGAGGACCCGCGGGCCCTCGACCGGTACAAGGGGGTGGACAAGTTCCTGACCGCCCGCCGGCTGATCGAGGCCGGGGTCGGGTGCGTCACCCTGTCCTACGGCGGGTGGGACACCCACTCGGGGAACTTCAAGGAGCTGAAGCGCATCCTGCCCGGGCTGGACCGGGGCGTCACCAACCTGGTCCAGGACCTGCACGACCGGGGGATGCAGGACGAGGTCGTCACCGTCGTCTGGGGCGAGTTCGGGCGGACGCCGAAGATCAACGGGAGCGACGCCGGGCGGGACCACTGGTCGCCGGTGATGTCGGCCCTGGTCGCGGGTGGCGGGCTGAAGATGGGCCAGGCGGTCGGGGCGAGTTCGGCCCGGGGCGAGTACCCGAAGGACCGGCCGTACAAGGTGCCGCACCTGCTCAGCACCATCTACCACGCCATCGGGATCGACCCGGGCGTCACCTTCCCGAACGGGACCGGCCGGCCGATGTACGTCCTGGACGACCGCGCCCGGGTCGAGGAGTTGGTCTAGTTCCGGCGAGCGGGGGGCGTCAGCCCCCCGGTTCTTGTGGCACCGGCCTCCGGCCGGTGTTGACCGACCGGGGGCTTCGGCCCCCGGTCGGCGTTTGGTAGAATGCCGGCGGAGGTGCCGTATGAAGTTCGACCGGATTACCCACGACCCCCGGGTGATGGGCGGCAAGCCGTGCATCCGCGGGCTGCGGATGACCGTCGGGATGGTCCTCGGGTGGCTGGCCACCGGGCACACCCGCGAGCAGGTCTTGGCCGAGTACCCGTACCTGGAGGCGGAGGACATCGACCAGGCTTTGGCCTACGCCGCGTGGCGGATGCAAGGGCCGGAAGGGGCGGCGGTGCCGGCGTGAGCCTGTCCCTGGTGGTCGACGTGAACCTGCCGCCGGGGTGGGTGGCCCACCTCCAGGCCGAGGGGCACGCCGCCGTCTACTGGCCGACGGTCGGCCACCCGGCCGCGCCGGATGACGACATCCTCGACTGGGCACGGGCGAACGGCCACGTCATCCTCACCCACGACCTCGACTTCGGCCGGCTCCTTGCCTTGTCCCGGGCCCCGGGGCCGAGCGTCGTCATCGTCCGCGACGGCGGCCCGTCCGTGCCCCGCTTCGGGGCGGCCGTGGCCGATGTCCTCCGGCAGTACGAGGCCGAGTTGCGGGCCGGGGCGTTGGTGGTGCTGGACGATGCGGTCCGCCGGCGGGTCCGCGTCCTTCCCATCCGACCGCCGGGCGGTAGGATGGCGGCGTCGCCCGCAACCCCGGAGGCCCCGATGAACCCGCCGCCCGTGCCCGACCCGGCCCGGCACCTTCCCCCGGCCGCCGCCCCCGACCCGACCGCCCGGCCCGAGTACGAGTTCACCCCGCCCCAGAACGAGGTGATCGACTCCCTGGCCCGGTCGCTCGGCTGGGTCGGCATCCCGCTGATCGTCCTCGGCGTCCTGTACGCGATCGAGTCCGGCGTCCACTTCTTCCGGGCCGGGACGGACAAGAACTGGCACGAGCTGGTCCCGGCCGGGCTGGCCGTCCTCGGGGCGGTCTTCTTCTTCGTCCTGTCGAACTGGCTGGGCAAGGCGGCGACGGCGTTCGACCGGGTGGCCCACACCCGCGGGTACGACATCTCCCACCTGATGACCGGCCTCGGGAACCTGGCCCGGACGTTCGGGGTGCTGGCCCTGCTCGTCCAGGTGTACATCGTCGTCGCCGTCATCCTGCTTATCACCTCCCTGGTGATGACCTTCACCCGATGACGGCGGCGTTCACCTTCGGGTACGGCGGCCGCCCGCCGGCCGAGTTCGTCGGGCTGCTGACCGGCCACGGGGTCCGGACCGTGGTCGATGTCCGCGCCCGGCCGGACAGGGCCAGCATGGGCCGCTACGCCCTGGCGAAGGACCCGGCCAAGGGCTTGGCCGGGCTGCTGGCCAAGGCCGGCATCGAATACCTCTCGCTGCCGGAACTCGGCAACCCGTTCCTGGGCTACGACGACTGGCAGACCCGGTACGCCGACTACCTCGAAGCGGCCGGGCACCTGCTGTTCGACCGGCTGACGGAGGACATCCCCGGCCCGGTCTGCCTCCTGTGTGCCGAGAAGCGGGTGGGCGACTGCCACCGCCGGCACCTGGCCGCGTACCTGGAGCGGCACCGGGGCTGGGCGTTCACGCACATCGAGTGATGTCCTGGGAGCGCGGCCGTCCCGGCCGCTCTTTGTCTTCGCAGATCAAGAGCGGCCGGGACGGCCGCGCTCCCAGGA
>JAIEQN010000697.1 GCA_019747685.1 Gemmataceae bacterium | reverse complement strand
GGTCGGCGGTCGTACCGACCGCCCGGACCCACCCTACGAGAGGACGACCGATGGCCATCCGCGGGGTGATCCTGGCCGGCGGGAAGGGCACCCGCATGGGCGAGCTGACCAAGGTGACGAACAAGCACCTGTTGCCGGTCGGCCCGTGGCCGATGGTCTACCACCCGCTCAAGAAGCTGACCGGGGCCGGCGTCCAGGAGGTCCTGCTGGTCTCCGGGACCGACCACATGGGCGACTTCGTCGAGCTGCTCGGCAGCGGCCGGGAGCACAACTGCCGGCTGACCTACCGGGTCCAGGACGAGGCCGGGGGGATCGCCCAGGCCCTCGGCTTGGCCGAGCACTTCTGCACCGGCAGCCGGGCCTGCGTCCTGTTGGGCGACAACATCTTCCGGGACCCGCTCGTCCCGCTGTTGGAGAAGGCCAACACCCGCCCGGACTGGGCCTGGATCGGCCTGAAGCAGGTCCACGACCCGGGCCGGTACGGGGTGGCCGAACTCGACGGCGACCGGGTGGTGCGGATCGTGGAGAAGCCGGCCGACCCGAAGAGCGACTACGCGGTGGTGGGGGTGTACGTCTACCCGCCGGACGTGTTCGGGGTGGTGCGGACGCTCCGGCCGTCCGGCCGGGGCGAGCTGGAGATCACCGACGTGAACAACCACTACCTGAACCAGGGCCGGCTCGGGTTCAGCGTCCTGGACGGGTACTGGACCGACGCCGGGACGCTCGACTCGCTGGACGTGGCCAACGAGCTCGTCCGCAAGGACCCGCCGCGGTTCTGACCCGGCGGCCGGAAGCGAGAACGGCCCCCGGCATCCGCCGGGGGCCGTCGCGTTTCGGGGACGGCCTAACCGCCCCCGGGGGTTATCAACCGGCCTTGCGGCGGAGGGCCCGCCGCAGCCCGAACGCCGGGACGGCGGCCGCCGCCAGGACCAGCCCGGCCGGGGTCGGGACGACCAGCGGCCGGGCGAACACCACGACCGAGTTGACCGACTGGATGTTCGCGCCGGCGCTGGCGGAGAACAGCGTCGCGCTGGTGAGCGAGAACGGGTTGTCGTCGACGAACGGGATCGCCGGGTTGTTCCCGGACAGGGTCCGGGACCCGGGGAAGGTGTCGTTCACCAGCAGGATCGGCCCGGCCGAGACGCCCATGGCGAACTCCCCGTTGGCCGGGTCCGCCCAGCCCTCGAACTCGATGCTGTCGCCGACCGGGGTGTTGGTGAACGTCGCCCCGGCGCTGTCCTGGAGGGTCTTGGACATGTCGGCCGGGACGAACACGTCCGTCCGGGTCGACTCGACCAGGAACTGCACGTCCCCGGTCCCGGCCCGGACCAACTGGGTCCGGCGGGTCAGCTCGCTCGTCTCCAGGGTCGGGAGGACGGTCGTCAGGAAGGTGCTCGACAGGGTGCTGCCGTCCCCCAGGTTGGTGAACGTCGAGTCGATCAGGTCGGGGTCGATGGTAATCGCGTCGACCGCGGCGTCGGTGTCAGCGCCGGCCGTGTTGTCGGTGACCGTCAACGTCTCGCCGTTACTCAGGTCGGTGATCCGGACCCGGAACGCCGCCTGGGCAGGCGTGCCGGCGACCGCGGCCAGGCAGGCCGCCGTCAGAGATAAGAGGCCGAACCGCTGCATGTGGGTCCTCCGAAGGGGCGACGGGGTGGGCGGCCGGCCGCCGGCCGGCGCGGACCGGTCCCGGTCGGGCGTCCGGGACGGTGTCATGATCCGGGCCGCCCGGGGTTTTGTCAAGCATAGGCCGTGATAATTAAGCAAAATTTACTTCGCATTATTAACACGGTGGTGGTACTTCTTCTGCCGTCGGAGCGTCGTCGGTACGCGGCTGCCCCGCCCCGCGCACCCGGGTGTGCCCCCCAACGCACCGGGGGCGGCGGGAAGTACCTCCCCGCCGCCCCCGGTGCGTCCCCGCCGTACCGAACGCCCGGTCAGGCGGCGGCCACCGCCGCGTTCTCGGCGACCGCGTGGAGGAACGCGGCCAGGATGCGACCGAGGTCGCTGCGGTACAGCCGGGTCGTGTCGTAGGTGATGACCGGGTCGTCGGCCAGCCGCAGGAACTGCCAGTCCTCCCCGGTGGTCACGCACCCGTAGACGGTGGCGGTCGGCCGGCCGTTGCGGACGTTGAATCGGCGGGCGGCGACCATCAGGGCGGCGCACTGGCCGAGGCCGCCGGCGATGTCCTGCCGCTTCGCCTCGACCACGAATACGGCCGGGGCCCGGATGATCGGCACCGCCGGGGCGAGGGTGAGGAGGAAGTCGAACTCCCCGCCCAGCCCGGCGGCCGGCTCCACGTCGAACCGTTCGCCGGAGAAGACCGCGGCCCGCCCACCGGACAGCTCCCGGACGGCGAGGAGCAGCGGGGCGACGATGAACTCGTTCCGGGCCTTTTCGCTCTCGACCCGCAGCTGCGACCCGCGGGCCAGGAAATCGGCCAGCCAGCCCGGGACTGGCACCGGGGTGAGTTCGGGGAACACCGGGCCCGGGAGCACCCGCACCCCGAACCGCTCCTCGACCGTCGGCACGTCGAAATCCGAGTAAGCCATCCCCCCGCCCCCGGTAGGTCTAGATCAGCCCATGATGCCCTAAGTACCGTTCCGCGTCCAGGGCCGCCATGCACCCGGTCCCGGCCGCGCTGATCGCCTGCCGGTAGTAGTCGTCGGCCACGTCCCCGGCCGCGAACACCCCCTCCACGCTGGTGTACGTCCGGCCCAGGGTCGTCCACTTGACGTACCCGAGGTGGGTTAGCTCGACCTGCCCGCCCAGGAAGCCGACGTTCGGGGTGTGGCCGATGGCCAGGAACAGCCCGGCCGCCGGCAGGTCGTACACCTCACCCGACTTGGTGTTCTTCGCCCGGATGGCCGTCACCCCGGCCCTCTCGTCCCCGATCACCTCCTCGACCTGGGTGTGCCAGCGGATGTCGATCTTCGGGTTGGACGTGGCCCGCTCGGCCATGATCTTGCTCGCCCTCAGCACGTCCCGGCGGACGAACAGGTGGACGGGGTTGGCGAACTTGGTCAGGTAGCCGGCCTCCTCGACGGCCGAGTCCCCGCCCCCGACCACGACCAGCGGCTTGTTCCGGAACCGCGGCAGGAACCCGTCGCAGACGGCGCAGGCCGAGACGCCCTTGTTCTTGAACTTGTCCTCGCTCGGCAGCCCGAGGTAGTTGGCCCTGGCCCCGGTGGCGATGATGAGCGTCTGCGTCTCGACCGTCTGCCCGTCGTGGGCGGTCAGGGTGAACGGCCGCTTCTTGAGGCCAACCTTGACGATGTCCTTCGACTCGACCCGGGTGCCGAAGTTGACCGCCTGCTGCCGCATCAGGGCGACCAGCTCCGGGCCGTTGATGCCGTGGGTCGGCTGCTCCTTGCCCGACGCCACCCAGTACGGGAAGTCCGGGTCGTCGGCCTTCAGGGCGGTCTTGAGGTACTGCCGGGTGTCGCCGGCCGGCCAGGACGGGAAGTTCTCGACCTCGGTGGTCAGGGCGAGCTGGCCCAGCGGGAGCGTCCCGTTCTGCCGGTTCTTGTCGTCGAACGGGTTGCCCTGGAAGACGAGCGGCTGGAGGGTGGCCCGGGCGGCGTAGATGGCGGCCGTCCAGGCCGCCGGCCCGGACCCGATGATGACGACCTTCTCTGCCATAGTTTCGAGTCTCGCGTTTCGAGTTTCGAGTTGGGCCGACCCGCCACCGGTCGTCGTCACCCGAGCCGACGGGGATATTCTAGAACCGCGGGTCCGGAGTTCCGATCGGTCGGACCGCGGCGAGCAATTGGCCGAGGGGACGCCGGCCGACTCGAAACTTCAAACTCGAAACTCGAAACTTCATGACGAGGTTGACCCACTTCCGCGAAATCCTCCGGTACGTCCCCCGGTTCCGGGACCGGGCGTTCGTGATCGCCGTCGACGGGGCGGTGGTCGAGGACGAGAACTTCCCGAACCTCTTGCTGGACATCGCGCTGCTGCGGAGCCTGAGCATCCGGGTGGTGCTCGTCCACGGGGCGGCCCACCAAGTCCGCAAGTACGCCGCGATGCTGAACATGACCCCGTCGGACGTGGACGGGACCGGGATTACCGACCGGGAAACCCTTCAGGTCGCCGTCACCGCGGCCAGCCGGGTGACGCACGAAATCCTCGAAGGGCTGTCGGCCAACGACCTCCGGGCGGCCTACCCGAACGCCCTGGTGGCCCACCCGAAGGGCATCCTCGGCGGGGTCGACCACCAACTGACCGGCCGGGTCGAGCGGGTCGACGTCGGGCAGCTCCTGACCCTGCTCGAACACGACATCATCCCGGTCGTCCCGCCGGTCGGGTGCGACGGGGCCGGGAACTCGTACCGGCTGAACTCCGACGCCGTCGCGGTCGAGGTGGCCAAGGCCCTGCGGGCGGTGAAGCTGGTCTACCTGACCACCGAGGGGGGCATCCGCGGGCCGCGGGGGGTGGTCCGGCAGATGACCGTCGAGGAGGCCGACGCCTTCCTGAAGCGGCACAAGCCCGACCTCTCCCCGGTGGCCCAGACGAAGCTGGCCCACGCCGTCCGGGCGGGGAAAGAAGGGGTCGAGCGGGTCCACATCATCGACGGCCGGGAGCAGGAGGGCTTGCTGGGTGAGGTGTTCTCGAACGAGGGGATCGGCACCCTGGTGTACGCCAACGAGTACCAGTCGATCCGGCCGGCCCAGAAGCGGGACGTGCGGGCGGTGTTCGGGCTGATCCAGCAGGGCGTCCGGTCGGAGGAGCTGGCCCGACGGACCCGGGCCGACATCGAGCGGCAGATCGGCGACTTCTTCGTGTTCGAGGTGGACCGCAACCCGGTGGCCTGTGCCGCGCTGATCGCCTACCCGGCCGAGAACAAGGCGGAGGTCGCCAGCGTGTTCGTGGACGACCGGTACGCCAACCAGGGGATCGGGGCCCGGCTGATCCGGTACGCCGAGGAGGCGGCCCGGGCGCGGGGGTTCGCGGAACTGTTCTGCCTGTCCACGCAGGCCATCAACTACTTCGTCCAGAAGGGCGGGTTCCGGCTGGGCACGCCCGACGACCTCCCCCCGGCCCGGCGGGAGCGTTACGAGCAGCAGGGCCGCAAGTCGCAGGTGCTGGTCAAGCCGCTGATGCCGCCCTCGACCGCGGCGGTCGCCCCGTAAGGCCGGTGCGTTACGGGGTGTTCAAGACCCGCCAGCCATTCGACCCCAACCGGGTCTCACGAACTACACTTTGACAACACGCGACCTGGTTCGGCGTGCCCCGGCCCCGCGCGGTGCGTGCCGCGTCCGTCAGTCGCGTCGCGGGGCGGGGGGCACGGGCGGGGGGGCCGGCGGCAGCCGGCCCACGTCCACCTTCCGGCCCTTGTCGTCGAGGGGTGGGTGTTCGGCGTTCAGGCGCCGCGTCACCTCGGCGGTGATGTCCGCCGACTTCGCCACGTAGAACGGCTGGGCGGCCGGGGGCTTGAGCTTCAGCTCCTTCAGGTACGGGTTCCGCTTCTCCTCGTCGGTGACGGCGTCCGGGTAGGCCAGGACCACGTGGTACCCGTTCGCGGTGGCGGTGGCGTCCACCACCCCCTGGATGTCGTCGTACAGTTCGGAAATGATGACGCTGGCCGCGTCGTTCAGGGCCTTATCGACCTCCCGCCCCTTGTCCTCGATCTTCCGCTGCAGCTCGGCCACCTCCCGCTCGATCCCGTCCTTGACGGCCGGCTCCTTGGCCGCCTTCGCCTCGTTCTGCAGCTTCAGGTGCTCGGCCCGCCAGGTGTTCAGGTCGCCGTCGGACAGTGCGTCCCGCTTCTTCCCGAGCAGGTACACCTGGTACTTGGCCTTCTCGTAGTCCCGCATGACCGCCGCCATGTTGAACACGGCCACGGTCGGGGCCGCGGGCGGCAGCCCCCCGGCACGCGCCTTCGCCTGCCGGAGCCGCGCCTCGGCCTCGCGCGCCTCGGCCTTCCGCACGTCGAGTTGGGCCGCGGCGGCGTCCACCTCGGCCCGCGCCTGGTCCACGTCCTCGCCCGACCCCGCGCCCGCCGCCCGCTCCACCCGCGCGAGCTTCTGCTTGGCGGCAGCGAGGCTGACCCCGGCCGCCCGCTCGTAGGCCCGCCGGGTGTCGAGGTGGGCCTCCAGCACGTCGGCGGAGTCCGCGGGCGTGGCCGACGGCCCCCGGGCGCTTGCCGGCTGATCACTCGGCCCGGGATCGGCCGGCGAAGGCGCGGCTCCGACCGGGCCACCGGGCCGCGGGTTCGGCGTCGGCGGCACGTCGGCCGCGCCGGGCGCGAGGGCCCCACTGAGAAACACGCCGGCGAGCAGAACTCCTCGAACCATCGCACACCTCCGTTTGTGACCGGTGATTCGGAGCCGAGTCGTACGGTCGAGCCGACACGGCTGGCCTCCTACGCCCGACGACCCGCCCCCGGCCGGCGGGAGCGGTACGAGCAGCAGGGCCGCAGGTCGCAGGTGCTGGTCAAGCCGCTGGCCCCGCTACCCCCGACCGCCGGGGCTGCCCCGTAGGGCACGCACCGCGTGCCGGTTCGGCCTACGGCTCGATGGCCAGGGTCGCTCGCCCAGCCTCCACGCGGGCCAGCTCCGCGAGTTGCCGGGTGAACTGCACCACCGCCCACGCCTCCGCTCCGACCTCGACCTCCATCCGCCACATCTGCTCGGGGCGGTGATCGGTAGCAAGATCGCCGGACAGCAGCCGCACGTGGCAGGCGATGTGCCCGGACCGATCGACGCGGTAGAACCGTAACCCGATCAGCCCGATGCCCGTGTCCGCCCCGGCCATGAACTCGGCCACCGGGGCCGCCCCGTCGGTGAACCGCTCGAGCGCGGCCGCGAACGCGGCAATGCCATCGGCAACAGTGTAGGCCCGGACCCGTCCGCGCCAAAGGCCGGTGTGGATGATGGCTTCTAACTCCAATATGTCCACATCGCCGTAAACGACATCCAGTGACAACTCACGGCGCGGATCAAGCTCATCCACGGGCAGACCCCGGGGCTGAACATGTATTTGTCCCGACCGCCTGGCTAGCCTCGCTAACAGGCTGTGACACAACCGACGGTGCTACAAAACGCCGTCGTTCAGGATGCGGAAGCAGATGACGCTGGCGGC
>JAIEQN010001023.1 GCA_019747685.1 Gemmataceae bacterium | reverse complement strand
GGGGCCACGTCCGCGGCCCGGGCGGGCGAGCCGAGGGCGGCCGCGGCGACGGCGACGAGCAGCAGGCGGACGGACAGCGTCATGGGAAACCCTCGTAACTGGGACACACGGTTCGACCAACCAGCCGTTGCGACCGCCGGCGGGCGACCTTCGCCAGCTCGACCGCCGTGAACGGCACCAGCGACAGCCCGGCGATCAGCCCCCACTCGCCGGCCGTCGGGTACGCCTCCACCCCGAACACCGGGTGCAGCCACGGCACCAGCACGACCGCCAGTTGCAGGGCCGCCGACACCCCGGCTGCCGCCACCAGGGCCGGGTTGGTCAGCAGCCCGAGCCCGACCGCCGTCTCCGTCCGGCTGCGGCAGGCGAAGGCGTACAGCAGTTGGGCCAGCCCGAGGATGCAGAAGGCGACCACCTGGGCCTCGGCCAGGTTGGCGTCGTCGCCCCGCCACACCAGCCAGAACCCGGCCATCGCGGCCGCCGCCGACACCGCCCCGTGGGCCACGATCCGGCGGGCGTCGGCCCACCCGACCAGCGGCTCGGACGGCCGCCGCGGCTTCCGCCGCATCACCCCCGGCTCCGGCTTCTCCATCCCCAGGGCCAGGGCCGCCAGACCGTCGGTGACGAGGTTGAGCCACAGAATCTGTACCGCCAGGAGCGGCACCGGCCAGCCGAGCAGCACCGCCGCGAACATGACCAACAGCTTGCCGGCGTTCCCGGCCAGCAGGTACGTGACGAACTTCTTGATGTTGTCATAGATGCCCCGGCCTTCCTCGACGGCGTTCACGATGGACGCGAAGTTGTCGTCCGTGAGCACCATCGCTGACGCCTCCTTCGTTACGTCCGTGCCGGTGACGCCCATCGCCACCCCGATGTCGGCGGCCTTGACCGCCGGGGCGTCGTTCACCCCGTCCCCGGTCATGGCCACCACCTCGCCGTTCGCCTTCAGGGCGCGGACGATCCGCATCTTGTGCTCGGCCGTCACCCGGGCGTACACGGCGGTGGCCCCGACGACCGTCGGCATGTGGGCGTCGGCCACCGCGTCCAGGTCGCGACCGGTCACCACCCGGTCGGCCGGGCCGGCGATGCGGAGTTCGCGGGCGATGGCCAGGGCCGTGTCCGGGTGGTCGCCGGTGATCATGACCGGGCGGATGCCGGCCTGCCGGCACCGCCGGACCGCCTCCTTCGCCTCCTCCCGCGGCGGGTCGATCATCCCGGCTAGCCCGGCGAACACCAACTCTCGCTCGACCGCCTCCCCGGCGGCCGGGTCGGCGTCGTCCCGGTAGGCCAGCCCGATCACCCGCAGGGCCCGGCCGGCCATCTCGGCGGCGGCCGCCTGGATGGCCTGCCGGTGGGCGTCGGTCAGCGGCACCACCTGCCCGCCCCGGCGGGCCCACCGGCACTTCCCGAGGACGACCTCGGGGGCGCCCTTGGTGTACGCCGTGTGGCCGCCGTCCGGCCCGCGGACGACGACCGACATGGCCTTCCGGTCGGAGTCGAACGGGACCTCGGCGACGGCCTCGAACCCGTCCCCGCCGGCCGCCACCCCGGCCTTCCCGGCGGCCACCACCAGGGCCGCCTCGGTCGGGTCGCCGACCGCCTGCCAGCCGGCCCCGTCGGCCGCCGGGACCACCTTGGCGTGGTTGCACCACGCACCGACCGCGAGGGCCTTGAGCAGGTCCGGCTCGGCCGCCGCGACCGGCCGACCGCCGGCCATGAACCCGCCGTGGGGTGCGTACCCGGCCCCGGTTGCCTCGTAACTCTCGCCGCCGGCGAACACCTCCCGGACGGTCATCTCGTTCCGGGTCAGGGTGCCGGTCTTGTCCGAGCAGATGACCGTCACCGACCCGAGCGTCTCGACGCTCGCCAGCCGGCGGATCAGGGCGTGCCGCCGGACCATCCGCTGGAGGCCGAGGGCGAGGGTGATGGTGACGACGGCCGGCAGCCCCTCGGGCACGGCGGCGACGGCCAGGCTGACGGCCAGCCGGAACGTCTCCAGCAGCCCGTCCCCGCGGGCGAGTTGGAGGGCGGCGATGGCCGCCACCAGGATCAGGCAGAGCAGGACGAGGTGCTTGCCGAGCCGGGCCAGCCGCTTCTGCAGCGGGGTCGGCTCGGGCGGCTGAGCCTTGAGCAGCCCGGCCAGCCGGCCGAGTTCGGTCCCCATCCCGGTGGCGATGACCACCCCGGTCGCCTTCCCGCCGGCGACGACCGTGCCGAGGTAGGCCATGTTCCGCCGGTCGCCGAGCGGGGTGCCGTCGGCCAGGACGGCGGCCGGCTCCTTGTCGGCCGGGGCCGACTCGCCGGTCAGGGCGGCCTCGGTCACCCGGAACCCGAACCCGCGGACCAGCCGGACGTCGGCCGGCACCTGGTCCCCGGCCTCCAGCTCGACCCGGTCGCCGGGCACCAGGTCGCGGGCCGGGACCACCCGGGCGAACCCGCCGCGGACCACCTTGGCGGTCGGGGCGGACATCCGCCGCAGGGCGGCCAGGGCGCTTTCCGCCTTTCGCTGCTGGACGAACCCGAGGATGGCGTTCATCACCACGATGGCCATGATGGCGACGAAGTCACCCCACTCGGCCAGGGCGGCGGCCACCACCGCCGCAGCCAAGAGCAGCCACACCACCGGCTCGGTGAACTGGTCGAGCACCTGCCGCCACGCGGCCACCGGCGGGGCCTCGGCCAGGGCGTTCGGCCCGTGCCTCCGGCGTGCATCTTCGACCGCCGCCTCGGACAGCCCACGGTCCGGGTCGGAGTCGAGGGCCGCCAGCACATCCGCGACCGGCCGGGCGTGGGCCGGGGCGGGCGGCGCGTCGGGGTCGAGGTCCGGGGTGGCGGTTGTGGCGGTCATGGCGTCGGTCACCGGGGCGATGGTGGATCGGAACGAGAAGCCCGGCGGGTGGGGGCCCGCCGGGCGAGGTCAGTCGAAGTCGAACATACGGCCGAAGAACCCCTCCTTCTTCTTCGGCGGGTACTGGCCGGGGGGCGGGTACTGGCCCGGCGGGGGGTACCCGCCCTGGGGCTGGTAGCCGGGCTGGGGCGGCAGTTGCCCGCCGTACCCGCGGCGGTCGTCCCCCCAGTCGCTGTCGTCGTCGTCGCCGCGGCCGTGGCCGGCGTAGTGCTGGGTGGCCCGCTCGACGATCTTGTCCAGCTCGCCGCGGTCCAGCCACACCCCCCGGCAGCGGGGGCAGTAGTCGATCTCGATCCCCTGGCGGTCGGCGACCATCAGGGCGGTGGTGCAGACGGGGCAGGTCTTCACGCTCGTCTCCGGTTGGGGGTTGGCGGGCCGGCCGGGGTGCCCGGCCGGCCCGGGGTCCGACGCCTACTTCACGCACTCGGCCAACAGGGCCTCGAACTCCGGGCAGGTGCGGGCGGCCTCGCCCCTCAACTCCCGGAGCAGCTTCTTCTCCCTCTCGCTCACCCGGCCGTCGGCGAGGACCATCCGCCGCAGCCAGGTCGCCTCCTCCGGGTCGATGGCGCCGTCGGTGAGGACGTGCCGCTTGATCGCCTGGAAGAAGAACCGCTCGAACGCCGGGGTGACCCGGTCCACCCGCCTGTGCAGCTCGACCAGGAAGTCCGCCTCGGCCCGGCTGATCGCCCGGCCCGGCGGGAGGAGGTCGCCCAGGGCCTCGACCTCCCGGCCGTCGACCTTGCCGTCGGCCAGGAACTTCTCCATCAGGGCGCGTAACTGGGGCATGTGGGACTCCCATCACGAGGTACGGGTTGCTTTCGGCCCGGCCGGCGGCGGGTGGCCGCCCGTCGGAGGCCGTAGCGGTCAGGCCACCGCGATCTCGTTGGCCACCACCCGGAGCGCGGTCGCCCGGGCTACCGTCTCCTGGACCATCTGCTTGAGGTAGAAGGTGCCGGCCCGGCCCTGCAACACCAGGCCGGCCCCGCGGGCCAGCACCCGGAAGTCCCGGATCCGGCTGCCGAACCGGGTCAGGACCAACTGCCGCAGCCGCTCGGCCTCGTCGTCCCCCGGCGGTTCCTGGGCGTCCACGTCCGGTCCCCCCCCGCGGCCGGCGTCGGCCGTCAGTTCCTCTCGGCGGCGGTCGGGTCGACGAGGGCGGCGTACAACCGGGCCCGGTCGAGCCGGCGGCGGACGGCCTGACCGACCCGGTCGGCCGCCCGGTCGATCAGCGCCCCGAGGTCGGCGTCGGTTTCCTCCACCACGACCGAGCCGTGGCCGAGCACCTCGACGACGACCTGGCACCGCTTGTCCACACCGCCCCGCGGCCCGTTCACGTCGGACAGGTGGACGGCCACCCGCCCGACCCGGTCGCCGAACCGGCCGAGGGCGAACCCCAGCCGCCGCGCCACCCGGGAGCGGGTGGCCGCATCGACAACCAGCCGCGGCCCGTGGATGTTCAGCCGCATGACCCGCCTCCGGTTCCGGTACTCGGTTCCGCCCGCCCGACACCCTTTCATACGCCCCGGGCGTGGCAACCTTGAATCGATAAGTTGGTCTTTAAGGCTCGGAAAACCCGATGCGACGGGAGGGGGCGATGGACTGGCTCAACTACCACCACCTGCACTACTTCTGGGTGGTCGCCCGGGAGGGGAGCGTGACCCGCGCCTGCGAGGTCCTACACCTGTCCCAGCCGACCATCAGCGGGCAGATCCGTGAGCTGGAGAAGGCGATGAAGGCCCCGCTGGTCGAGAAGAGCGGGCGGGGCTTGGCGCTGACCGAGACCGGGCGGGCGGTGTTCCGGTACGCCGACGACATCTTCGCCCTCGGCCGGGAACTGATGGACGTGGTCAGTGGCCGGCCGGTCGGCCAGCCGGTCCGGCTCCGGGTCGGGGTGGTAGACATCCTGCCCAAGCTCATCGCCCACCTGCTGATCGAGCCGGCGCTGCGGCTGCCGGACCCGGTCCGGGTGGTGTGCGTGGAGGGGAAGCTGGACCGGCTGGCGGCCGAGCTGACCATCCACAACCTGGACGTGGTGCTGTCCGACACCCCGCTCCCGCCGACCGTCAAGGCGAAGGTGTACACCCACCAGCTCGGCGAGTGCGGGGTGGTCGTCGTCGGCGTCCCGAAGCTAGTGGAGGCGTACAAGGCCGGGTTCCCGAAGTCGCTCGACGGGGCCCCGTTCCTGCTCCCGACCGAGGGGACGGTGCTCCGCCGGTCGCTGGACCAGTGGTTCGACGCCCAGGGCGTCCGCCCCCTCATCCGCGGGGAGTTCGAGGACAGCGCCCAGTTGAAGACGTTCGGGCGGTCCGGGGAGGGGGTGTTCGCCGTCCCGGCGGCGGCCGAGCGGGACGTCAAACGGCACTACGGGGTGCGGCGGATCGGGCGGGCGGCCGGGCTGCGGGAGCGGTTCTACGCGATCTCAGTCGAGCGGAAGCTGAAGCACCCGGCCGTCGTCGCCATCTCCGAGCAAGCCCGGCTGCGGCTGACCGCCCCGGCCGGGAGGTAGGCCCTCGCGGGCAGCCGTTTCCGATGCGTCGGGCGGGATTTCCGATGCAAGGCGGCGGCCCGGACGGCGCATAGTCGGGTGAGGAGTGTGACGACCACCCGGACGGGTCCGGACGTGAGACGCCGCCATGACGCCCCCGCCGACGAACCCGGACAGCACGGCCGATTGGACCGGGGCCGCCCGCCCCGCCGTCCTGCGGGCCCCGGACGACCGGTCTGCCGGAGCCGCCCGGCCGCCCGCCCCTTCGGACGTGGGGCTACCCCCGGACCTGGACCCGAGCCCGAACCCGCCCCCGCCGGCCCTCGACATCCCCGGGTACGAGGTGATCCGCGAACTCGGCCGGGGCGGGATGGCCGTAGTCTACCTGGCCCGGCACGTCCGGCTGAACCGGCCGGTCGCCCTGAAGGTGATCCTGGCGGGCGGGTTCGCCCGGGAGGCCGACCGTGCCCGGATGCGGCTGGAGGCCGTGGCGGTGGCGCGGCTGCGGCACCCGAACGTGGTCCAGATCTACGACACCGGGGAGCACGCCGGCTGGCTGTACCTGGCCCTGGAGTACGTCGGGGGCGGGTCCCTCGACCGCCGGCTGGCGGACCGCCCGCTCCCGCCGGACGAGGCCGCCCGGCTGGTCGAGCGGCTCGCCGAGGCGGTCCACGCGGCCCACGTCCAGGGGGTCATCCACCGGGACCTGAAGCCGGCCAACGTGCTGCTCGACGCCGGCGGCGTCCCGAAAGTGGCCGACTTCGGGCTGGCCGTCCGGCAGGACGACCCCCGGCGGCTGACGGCCACCGGGATGGCCGTCGGCACCCCGAGCTACATGGCCCCGGAGCAGGTGCGGCCCGAGCCGCGGGCGATCGGCCCGGCCACCGACGTGTGGGGGCTGGGGTGCATCCTGTACGAGTGCCTGACCGGCCGGCCGCCGTTCGATGCCCTGTCCACCCTGGAGACGATGCGGCAGGTGGCCGACGAGGAGGTGGTGCCCGTCCGCCGGCTCCGGGCGGGGGTCTCACGGGACCTGGAAACCATCTGCCTGAAGTGCCTCCACAAGGACCCGCGGGGCCGGTACCGGACCGCCCGGGCGCTGGCCGACGACCTGGCCCGGTTCCGGGCCGGCGAGCCGGTCCGGGCCCGCCCGGCCGGCCCGGCCGAGCGGGCGTACCGGTGGGCCCGGCGGCACCCGGTCGTCCCGTTGCTCGCACTGACCCTGGGGCTGATGACCCTGTCGGTCGCCGGGCTGATGGCCTGGACGACCTACCACGCCTACCAGGTGGCCGGCCACCTGCGGGAGCGGGAGCTGCACCTGCACGGGCTGCGGGGGACGCTCCTGCGGCTGGACGAGGCCCAGGCCCGGTACGCCGAGCTGGCGGCGGCGACCGGCGACCCGGGCTGGGAGGACCGTCACCGGGCGGCCGCAGCGGAGGCGAACCATCACCGGGCCGACGCCGCCCGGCTGGCCCCCGGCGAGACCGAGGCGTCGGTCCTGGTGCCCACGGCCGAGGGGGTGCTCGCCCGGGAGCGGCGGGCGGTCGGGTTGGTCCGGGACGGGCAGGCCGCGGCCGCCTGGCGGCTGCTCCAGGGGGAGGACCACCGGCAGGCCCGGGAAGGGTACACGGCGGCCGTCGGCCGGTTCGCCGACCGGGTCGACGAGGCGGCCGACGCCGA
>JAIEQN010000724.1 GCA_019747685.1 Gemmataceae bacterium | reverse complement strand
GCCGGCCCCGGTCACCCACTGCTCGGGCGGCATGTACCGCCACGTCCCGACCACGTTCCCGGCCTGGGTCCCGACCGTGGTCACCCCGCCGATGTCCTTGACCACCCCCCAGTCGGCCAGCCGGGCGATGTCCCGGTCGGCGGTCCGGTGGATCAGGACGTTGGCCGGCTTGATGTCCCGGTGGACCAGCTTCCGGGCGTGGGCGGCTGCCAGCCCCTGGAGGAGCATGTCCGCCCACTTGACCACCCGCCGCCACGGCAGCCGGCCGCCGGCCGCCCGGACCTGGCCGACCAGGTCCCCGCCGTTGAGGTACTCCATCACCAGGATGTCCACGTCCCCGGCCGCCCGGCGGATCAGCTCGACCGCCCCGACCACCGCCGGGTTGCCGCCCAGCCGCCGCATCGCCTTGAACTCCCGGACCAGCCGCCGGCGGGTCACGTCGGTCGGGTTCTTCACCCGCTTGAGGGCGACGGGCTGGTTCCGGGCCAGGTCCCAGCCGCGGTACACCCGCCCCATCCCACCTTGGCCGATTAGGTCGAGGTACAGGTAGTCGCCGACCCGCAGGCCCCGGGCGAGGGCGGCCGGGGAAGCGGCCCGCCGGACCCGCTCGGCCTGCCAGGCGGTCAGGGGCGGGCCGGCCGGGTCCCAGGGCGGGGGGCCGGTGACGGCGGCCAGGAATCCCTCGACATCGGCCGCCCGGGCGGCCTCCCCGACTTGGTCGGGGCGGACGGCCCCGACCTCGACGAGGAGCCGGGCGAGTTCTTCCGGTGGCATGGCGCGGCCCCGGGATGGGGAGACGCGGTGATTGTATCCTCGTACCCGACCGGCGGGTTGCGGACGACGATCGGCCGCCGGACCTCCGGGCGACGGCCAGGCCCGGCGGGCACCCGCCCGGCGGCGGGAGCGGCAGCGGCCGCCTCAGCCCGGGGTCGGCGGGGTCCGTGTTCCACTCGGACTCATCCCCGATCCGCCACCCTTCGACCTCCTCGGCCGCGACGCCGACGGTCCGCAGGAGGGCCTGGAGAGTGATCCGCCGGCGGATTTCGGAGTCTTGCGGCCGGACCTGGGGAACCCGGAACACGACCGCGAGCGGGTCGCCCTCCGGCTTGAACCACGCCTCCGCGAGGGCCTCGCCGTTGTACTTCAACGCCGCCCACGAAGATGACGGCGGCCGCTCCGAGAACTTCACCCCGCACCTCTCGGAACGGGCCTGGTCGACTGGCGAGTCTTTGGCCGGGGGCCGGCCGTTCGTCGCTATCACGGCCCCGGTTCGTCTCCGCGCCACGGTGGGGGTAGTTTACTTCGCCGGCTTCGGGGCGTCCGCCGCCAGGGTCCAGACCTTGGCCGTGCCGTCCGCGCTCGCGGTCACGAGCCGGTCGCCGGCGGGAGAGAACGCCAGTCCGGCGACGTACCCCTTGTGCCCGACCAGCGGCTGACCGCCCGCGAGCCACCGGTCCGACCAGACGAGGGCGTTACAGGCCGGGTCTCGGAACCCAGCGGTCGCCAAGTGGCGGCCATCGGGTGAGAACGCCAGACGGGAAATCAAGGTCTTGTGCGCGACGAGTTCGGCCTGCGGCTGGGCCGTCCGAACGTCCCAGAAGCGGACCCGGCCGTCGTCGCATCCGACCACAACCGACCTCCCGTCCGGGGTGAACGCGACGGTGAACGCGACGGACTGCCCCGACGGCCCCCAGGACAGCGAGGCATATTCAGACCGGCTCTCGACCATCCATAGCCGGGCGACCCCGTCCGACCCGCCAGTCGCGATCATCGAGCCGTCCGGTGAGTAAGCCACGGCGAGCATCGCCCCGGACCGAACGGCGAGTTGCCCGACCTCTCTCCCGTCCCTAGCCCCGAGAAGCTTCACGGCGTGAGTACTACCAAGTGCCACCGCAACCGTCTTACCGTCCGGGGAGAACGCGACGCAGTTGGCCGCCGCGGGCGAGGTGTCGGACGACCAGAATTCCTTCTCCCCGACTACGTCCCACAATTTGACCTCGCCGTGGGTTTGGTCGCCCGCCACCGCCGCGACCATCTTGCCGTCCGGTGAGTAGGCGAGTGACATTACCCGGGTCACATGCTGGCCGAGTACCCGGGGCCGGCCCGGGTTGGCGAGGTCCCATACTTTAACCACCCTGTCCCACCCCGCGGTCGCCACCTGCTTACCGTCAGGCGAAAAGACGGCCGCGAGGACTCCCCCCTCGTGCCCGGCGAGTGTGATGGGCTCGCCTCTCGCGGCCGTAGTCGTCCCAGTGGGCTCGCCGGCGTGGGGAACTGCGGCTGATACGGCCACAGCGAGAAGGGCCACCGCGAAGGACGTGGGTCGGCTGGTCATCCCAGACCTCGGTGTAGCTGGTATACCGCTCGGATTTACGGGCGGTCGGGGGTATATAAGTTATCCCCCCGACGGCCGCAAGGTCGACCACCGGCCGGACTACCAGTCGAGGGAAAATCCGGCCTCCACGGCATGAGTGCTGTTGTTCGGGTCGAGCCGGTAGCCGAGTTTTAGGTTGAACAGGGGCGTCGGGGCATAGTAAACGTTGGTCGTGATGCTCGGGCGGGTACCCGAGCCGCTCGTGATGCTCAGACTAGCGTCCAGTCCGGTAGCCACGTCCTTTAACTTGCCTTCGATGCCGTACCGGATGGATTGAGTGATACCATTCCTCGCTTCGACAACCCCTTGGAGCGCGAATAGGTCATTGGCGTCGGTTAGCACCCCGCCGCCGTACTTGACGTTCAGCACGACGGACGGGTTCGGGACCGCCGTCCCGGCCAGGGTGTTGACTTGGACGGTGAGCAGGTCGTTCGGGACGACCAAGCTGGCCAAGGTCGCGTTGTACTGGGTATCAAGCTTGTAGGTGGCGTTGCTCATGTAGTCGCCAATCATCTTCAACCTCATTTCACCGTTCGCCTTGAGCGGGGTGACGAAGTTGAACTCGCCGTGAGCCATGTTCATCCGGCCCATGCCGCCGTTGGGTTTGCTGAATTGTCCGTTCACCAGGATGTCGAGCTGCGACCCGGCCGCCGCGAGCCCGGTCGCGTGATACTCCGCATTCCCGTCTGTGCCCATGTTCCCCATCGAGTCCCGTTCGAAGTGCAGGTAGGACTTCGCGCGGTCCTGCTGGATGAGTAGCTTCGTGCCGGTCCACGTTGCCATTGAGACGATGGAGTAGGTCGTCTGCCCCGATGCCTGGTCGGCCGTCCACTCGAAGACGAGCTTGCCGTCATCGGTCCACATGCCCGAAGGGACGGTGAAGGTGCCGACCGCGTGCGTTTGCAAGTTCGGCGAGGGGCCAGCGGTGCCGGTCATCCGGCCGGTGACCGTCAGGAACGAACCCGGAAACAGGAAGTTGTTCTGGGTGTACGTCACCGTCTGGTCCACCGGGTACTGGTTCTGGCTCGTCTGATTGACGTAGGAGAGCAACGTCGCCACGCTCCCCATCGGGGGTGCCGGGTAGAGACCTTGGACGAGCTGGTTCAGTTCCCAGGTAAGCTGGTCGTGGGCCTCCCGAACACTCGTCTTGAGCATCCCCGGAAGGCGTTTCGCCGTCTGCATCATCTGGTACGGATCGGTCGTCAGCAGCGGGGCACCGGGGCCGACCGGCTGGGCGAGCGTCACCGGCATTCCGTTCGGACGGGTGATGACGAAGTCGTTGAAGTCCACCGGCGTCAGCCGCTCCTCCACCGCTTCCAGACGCGGCCGGAAAGCCAGAGCCTGTGACCGAACCACCTTCTTGCTCGCCTTCTTGGTCCACAGCTTCGACAGCATGGCTCGACCTCGGGAAAGGGCTCGCTTCCGAGCCCGGATTGGCGATCGGATCGCGAGATTGGATTGTCGAGGCCTACGAGCCGTGGTCAAGCATAATCTTCAGGAACCCAGAAAATTCCTGGGGCCCGCAGTTGCCAAGGTCCAGCACCGCTTCGATCAGCGCTCGCCGGTCCGGATACCGCTCGCCCGCCTACCGCCGCTTCTTCTTCTTCTTGCGGTCCTCGGCCCGCTCCTTGGCGGTCTTGCGGTGGCCGGTGTTCCCCTTCGTGTTGATGTTCAGCCCGCCGCCCGGGGTGAACGCCCCCATCTTCCCCAGCCCCGTCACCATCTTCATCCGCTGCCACAGCGACATCGACGCCATCTGCTTCATCAGCACCCGCACCTGGTCGAACTGCTTCAGGAACTGGTTCACCTCGTGCGGCTCGACCCCCGCCCCCTTGGCGATCCGCCGCCGCCGGGACGGGTCGATGCTGTCCGGGTCGGCCTTCTCCTTCTTGGTCATCGAGTCGATCATCCCCTGGACCCGCCTCAGCGCCTCCTCCGGGTCCTCGCCCTCGGGGATCAGCTCGGCCATCCCCGGCATCCGGCCCAGCATGTCCTTCATCCCCATCTTGGCGATCATCTGGAACTGGTTGCGGAACATCTCCAGGGTGAAGTTCCCCTTCTGCAGCGCCTCCTGCTGCTTCTGCAACTCCTCCTGGGAGACTTCCGCCTGGACCCGCTGAATCTTCTCCACCACCCCCATCAGGTCGCCCTGGCCCATGATCCGCTGGGCCATCCGCTCCGGGACGAACTCCTCCAGCCGGTCCACCTTCTCGCCGACACCGACGAACTTCACCGGAACCCCGGTCACGCCCTTGATCGACAGGGCCGCCCCGCCCCGGGCGTCGCCGTCCAGCTTGGTCAGGATGCAGGCGTTCAGCTCCAGGGCGTCGTTGAACGCCTTGGCCACGTTCGCCGCCTCCTGCCCGATCATCGCGTCCACGACCAGGTAGCACTCGTCCGGCTTGACCAGCTTGTCGATCCGCTTCAGCTCGTCCATCAGCTCCTGGTCGATCTGGAGCCGGCCGGCGGTGTCCAGGATGACCGAGTCGTGCAGCGTCCGCTTGGCCTGGGCGACGGCATTGCGGCAGACGTCGACGGGGTTGGTGGCCTCGCTGTAGACCGGCACGCCGATCTGCTCGCCGAGGGTCTTCAGTTGCTCGACCGCCCCCGGCCGCTGGAGGTCGGCGGCGGCCAGCATCGGCTTGCGGCCCCGGCCCTTGAGGGTCAGGGCCAGCTTCGCGGCCGTCGTCGTCTTGCCCGACCCCTGCAGGCCGCAGAGCATCAGGACCGCGGGGCGGTCGGCCCGCTGGGGAATCTTGTGGTCGACCGGCCCCATCAGGCCGACCAGCTCCTCGTAGACGATCTGGATGATCTGCTGGGACGGGTCGACCCGGGCCAGCACGTCCTGGCCGACCGCCTTGGCCTCGACCCGGTCGATGAAGTCCTTGGCGACGGTGAAGTTCACGTCGGCTTCGAGGAACGCCCGGCGGACCTCGCGGAGGCCCTCGCGGATGTTCTCGGGGGTCAGCCGGCCCCGCCCGCGGAGCTTCTTGAGGGCCTCGCCGAGCGACTTGGTCACCGCTTCGAACATGAGTCACCGTCCGGACGGGGGTTCGCCAGTAAGCTACTGTAAGCCGGCCGCCGGCCGGCTTCAACCGGACCGAAAGGCCGGCCGATCACGCCGGTATTCCGTGGGGTCCGATCCGTTTCACCGCAGAGAACGCGGAGAGCGCAGAGGAAAAGAAGACCGGGGAGGGGATGCGGCCGGTTTGAACTCTCCGGTCTTCCCTCCGCGTCCTTTGCGTCCTCCGCGGTGAAGTGTCCGGCCTTGTGGGGATTCATGATGCGACCCGTATGTGCCGCCCTCGCCTGCCTCCTCGGTGCCGCCATCGCCCGGGCCGACGACTGGCCGCAGTGGCTGGGGCCGAAGCGGGACGGGGTGTGGCGGGAAACGGGCATCGTGGAGAAGTTCCCGCCGGGCGGGCCGCCGGTCGTCTGGCGGGTGCCGGTCGGCGGCGGGTACGCCGGGCCGTCGGTCGCAGCCGGCAAGGTGTACGTCGCCGACTACGTCGCCGGCGAGGGGGTGAAGCTGCCCGAGAGCGGGTTCGCCAAGGGCCGGTTCCCCGGCCGCGAGCGGGTCCGGTGTCTGGACGAGAAAACCGGCAAGGAACTGTGGGCCGACGCCTACGAGGTGGCGTACACGATCAGCTACGCGGCCGGGCCGCGGTGCAGCCCCACCATCGACGCCGGCCGGGCCTACTCCCTCGGTGCGATGGGCGACCTCCGGGCCTACGACGCCGCCTCCGGGAAACTGCTGTGGGCCAAGAACTTCCCGAAGGACAACGCGGCGACGGTCCCGGTCTGGGGCTTCGCTGTCCATCCCCTGATCGACGGCGACAAGCTGATCTGCCTGGCCGGCGGGTCGGACGACCGGCTCGTCATCGCCTTCGACAAGGCGACCGGGAAGGAGCTGTGGGCGGCGGAGAGCTGCCAGGGTGACTTCGGCTACTGCCCGCCGATGATCTACGAGTTCGGCGGCAAGCGGCAGCTCATCATCTGGCACACCCGGGCCGTCGTCGGCCTCGACCCGGAGACCGGCAAGCGGCTGTGGCGGGTGCCGTTCGAGGTGCAGGCGGCCCTGACCGCCCCGACGCCGCGGCAGGTCGGGGCCGACGGCCTGTTCGTCACCTCGTTCTACAACGGGTCGATGCTCCTGAAGGTCGGGGCGGACGCCGCCGAGGTGGTCTGGAAGAGCAAGGCCAGGGGTGAACACCCGAACCAGACGACCGACCTCAGCTCGATCATGCCCACGCCGGTGATCGACGGCGACCACGCCTACGGGGTGTGCAGCTACGGGCAGTTGCGGTGCATCGAGGTCAAGACCGGCAAGCGGGTGTGGGAGACGATGCAGGCGACCCGGGGCAAGCGGACGCCGGAGAAGGTGGCGGCCGAGCCGACCCCAGCCCAATCCGAGCGGTGGAGCAACGCCTTCCTGACGCCGCTGGCCGACGGCCGGACGGTGATCTTCAACGAGCAGGGCGACCTGATCCTGGCGAAGCTGACCCCGGCCGGGTACGAGGAGATCGACCGGGCCCACGTCATCGACCCGACCAACCCGATGGCCGGGAACGGCCGGAAGGTGGTCTGGGTCCACCCGGCTTACGCCGACCGAAAGGTATTCGTCCGGAACGACAAGGAGCTGATCTGCCTGGACTTGGCGAAGTGAGCCAAAGACCGGCCCGCTG
>JAIEQN010000206.1 GCA_019747685.1 Gemmataceae bacterium | reverse complement strand
CATCCCGACCGAGTCGTTCGGGTGGTTGTTCCGGATGTCGTCCAGGACCGAGTTCATCCCGGCCTTGAGCTGCCAGCACTGGGCCTCGTGGCAGGTCCCCGGGTTCCAGTTGCTCTGGTTCCCCAGGAAGTCCATCAGCGACAGCGGGCCGAACCAGGAGTGCAGCCGGGGCCGCTGCGGGCTGTCGTTGTACCGCATGTACGGGCGGGCCGCCGGCCACAGCCCGGCCGGGCCGGTCCAGGTGGCCAGGTCGGACGTGTAGATGCTCCGGGACGCCCCGGACCAACTGTCCCCGGCCCCGTACAGGTAGGCGGCCGAGGTGTACGGGGTGACACCCAGGACGTAGTCGATGTAGTTCTTCCAGAACAGCTTGTCCAGCTTCTGCTGGGCGTCCCCGGTGGCCGTGTCCACGTCGCTCGGGATGGACGAGTAGTACAGCACCCGCCCGGCCCGGAGGTTCGGCGGCAGCACCTGCGGGCCGGACTTCAGCCACCGGAGAACGGCCGGGTAGTTGACCTGGTAGTTCTGGACCGTCTGGCTGACGCTGCTGACGGTCGGCGGGACGGTCCGCAGGTCGGTGGTGACAATCGACTGGGACGAGGTCCCGGCGGCCAGGGTCTGGCTGCTGCCCAGGAGCACCTCGTTGACCCCGTCGGACGTGTTCGCCCCGGAGTTGTACGGGTTGTTGTCCTGCTGCGGGTCCATGGCCCCGGCGGACACGTTGGTGACGGTCGTCCCGCCCGAGGTGCGGACGGCGGTGGCCACCCCGACCCGGTTGAAGTACCGCCGCCGCCAGTCCCCGGGGACGTACCCGGCGTCCCCCGGGTTGCCGACCGGGGCCCGGGGGTCGGGCGGCCAGACGTAGAACGTCTTCCCCCAGTACCCCGGCCCCATCGAGAACCCCTGGAACCGGTCGGCCGCCGGGACCAGGATGTTGTCCACCCCGCCCTTGGCGGCGACGTAGGCGACCGGGTCGGCCGGGGCCCCGGTCCCCTTCCAGGTCCGGTACTTGGGGATGTCCAGGTCGTACCCGTAGGCCTCCCAGGTCGGGTCCCGGAACTTGTCCTCGGTGGTGATGGTGGACCCGCCGGAGGTGCCGCCGCGGACGTTGCTGCCGCTGACGTTGTACCCGAGCAGCTCGATCGCCGTCCCGGCCGCCTTGGTGGCGGCGCTGCCGGTCGCCCAACTGGTGTTCGTCTTGTTGATGCCCCCGTCGGCCCGCCGCCACCGGTCGCCGACGTAGGTGATGCCGCCGGCGTCGGTCATCGTCTTGAACGTGTCCGGGGCCGGGGTCGGCCCCTTCGGGTCGGCCTCGGCCCCGGTGTGGTAGGCGTTGTACCCGGCGAAGTCGTACGTCTGGCTGACGTAGTTGGTCGGGTCGCCGGCGGTCTCGGGCGGGCTCCACCGGTGGAAGGCGTTGCGGACGACCGACCGGTCGGCCGGCAGCGGGTACGCCGGGGCGGCCGGGTCGGCCTGGTTGGCCGCGTCGATGACGAACGAGAAGTTCCGGGCGATCGGCGGGCCGCCCGGGGTGGTGATGGTGAAGTTGTTCCGGCTGATCGCCTCCCCGCTGCTGTTCGTCTGGTTGGCGGCGGCGATCAGCTTGGGCTGGACGCTGGTGTAGTGGCCGAAGGCCGGGACCAGCGGGTCCGGGTTGAGCGACTGGTTGTTGAAGTTGAACGTGCTGCTGAACGCCATCGACCCGGTCATGTCGAGGACGAAGGCGGTGTCCCGGGGGCGGTGGACGGCCACCGCCCGGGCCCCGGTCGGCATCCCGGTCACCCCCCACAGCTTCATGAAGTAGGTCGGCTGGGCGGCGGTCAGGGCGACCTCGATGGCCGTCCACGACCGCCCGGCCCCGGGGGTGGCCGGGTAGCTGACGGCGAACCGCTGGGTGGCGGTGTCGTAGGCGTACACCCCGGCCCGGACGGCCGGGTTGGTGGCGGTGGTCGGGACCGTCCCGCTCATCAGCGGGCTGGCGGCGGCGGCGGCGGCGGCGGCGGCCACCGCGGCCGGCCGGTTGCTGTCGTAGGTCGGGTCGTCCGGCCGCTTGTTGTCCAGGTTCCGGCACGCCACCAGGGCGGCGATGTCGGCCGCGTTCTGGCACTGGGTGCGGGAGACGGCGACCAGGCCGAGGTCGACGGCCAGGGCGGTGAACGAGAACAGGCCGACGACGGTGACGAATAGGAGCGGCAGGGCCGACCCGGGGCGGGTCGGGCGGCGGGCCGGACGCATGGCGGACGCTCCCGGGCGGATTGCGGGCGGGGTGCGGGTCGCCGGCAAGCGTAGAGCACGGGACGGCCGGGCGGGGGAAAATAGCGGGCAGTGGGCAGTGGGCAGTGGGCAGTTGAGGCGGGATTTCCGACGGGAGACGGGGAATTGCCACCAGGGGCTGGCGCCCCTGGCTACCGTCCGTCGCCGCTCCGCGGCTCGGAAGTCCCGGAGGGACGGCGGACGGTAGCCAGGGGCGCCAGCCCCTGGTCTGCTACGCCGGGCCGTCCCGCTCGGCCATGACCGCCAGCTCGGTCAGCTTGGCGGCCGTCACCCCGATCTGCTCGAAGCACTCGGCCACGATGCTGTTCGGGGTGGTGAACAAGGTGATGAGCAGGTCCATCGGGGTGATGGCGGTCCGGCCGCACCCGGCGGCCCGGGCGTGGGCGTCCCGCAAGAGCCGGATCACGTTGTTGGACAGGAACTCGCGGTTTAAGAGCAGCGGCGGGACCGGGTCGGCGTCGTCCTGGTGGAACAGCTCGCGGAACTGGTCGAGCAGGGCCGGCAGGTCGGCCTCCAGCCGGCCGGCCCACTTGAACACCCCGGCGTCCGGGGCGGCCAGGAGGCCCATGAACAGGTGCGGGGTGCGGACGCTGTCCCAGTTGGTCGCCCGGGTGTGGGCCAGGGCCTCCCGCAGCACCCGGGTGGCGGCCTCGTCCAGGACATCCGGGCTGAGCCGGCCGCTGGGCAGGAAGATGTCGTCCACGGTGTTGCGACCCGCTTCCGTCTGGGCAGGGGGCGGGGCCAGGGTCCGCCCGATCATCCGGTCAGGTTGGATTATGTCGCGCCGGCCACGGTCCCGCAAGCCGGGCTATTCCGGGCGGGCGGAGATTTTGAGACCCCATAGACCCCTCCCCCCGGCCCCCTCGCCTAAAATAAGAAGGGAGGGGGAAGGAAGACGGGAGGCGGCTCGGTCGTTCTCCCCCTCCCTTCTTAGAAGCCCTGACAAAACCCTGGTTCACCCCCGGTTTTCAAGGCGATTTCGGGGTTTTGGCAGAGCTTCTTAGGGGAGGGGGCCGGGGGGAGGGGTTTCCGGAAGCGCCCCGCTCAGCTCCTCGACCAGTCCCCGAGCGGCGGCCAGCGCCCCGGCCCGGTCGGCCCCGGCCGCCTCCAGCTTCCGCACCAGCGCCGTCCCGACGATCACCCCGTCGGCCACCGCCGCCACCTCCCGGACGTGGTCCGGCCGGCTCACCCCGAACCCGACGCACAACGGCCGGTCGGTCAGCGCCCGCAGCCGGCCGACCATCTCCCGCAGCCCGGCCGGGAGCTTGTCCCGCTCGCCGGTAATCCCGACCACACTCACGACGTAGACGAACCCGGTACAGGCCCGGACGACCTGCTCGGCCCGCTCGGGCGAGGTGGTCGGGGTGACGAGTAAGGTCAGGCCGAAATCCCGGTCGGCCGACAGCTTAGCCAACTCCTCCGCTTCTTCAACGGGCAGGTCGGGGACGACGGCCCCGCTCAGCCCGGCGGCCCGGGCGGCGTCGATGAACGCGGCCGGCCCCTTGCGGTAGACGAGCGAGTACGAGGCCATCGCCACCAGAGGTGTGTTCCACCCCGGCCGGGCAGTGATGTCTTTGGTCGCGGCGAAGATGTCGGCCAGCTTCAGGCCGGTGCTCAACGCCCGGGTGTACGACGCCTGGATGACCGGCCCGTCGGCGATCGGGTCGGAGAACGGGAACCCGACCTCGATGAGACTCGCCCCGGCGTCGGCCACGGCCGGTAGTAGTTCGCGGGTGAAACCGATGTCGGGGTCGCCGGCCGGGACGAACGGGACGAACGCCTTCCGCCCGTCGGCCTTGAGGCGTCCGAATAACTCGTCGATCGGGTTCATGGCGGGTGTTCTACGACCCGTCGGGCGGAATTCATTGCACGCGCCGGGCGGTTTTCGGACACGATGGGGGTATGACCGACCGCCAGTTGCTCGACCGGTTCCTGGCCGCCCGGGACGAGGAGGCGTTCGCCGAACTCGTCCGCCGGCACGCCCCGGGCGTCTGGGGGGCGTGCCGCCGTCGGCTGGCCCACGTCCAGGACGCGGAAGATGCGTTTCAGGCGGCGTTCCTGGTGCTGGTCCGGCGGGCCGGGCGGCTGCGGGCCGGGACCCCGCTCGGGCCGTGGCTCGGCAAGGTGGCCGCCCTCACGGCTCGCAACGTGGCCCGGGGGAACCGCCGGCGGGCGGCCGTCACCGGCCCGATGGCCCACGACATCCCCGCGGCCACGGCCGCCGAGCCGGCGGTCGATCTGGATGTCGCCCTTCGCGACCTGCCGGAGGCCGACCGAACGGCGGTGGTCCTCTGCCACCTCGACGGGCTGACCCGGAAGGAGGCGGCCGAGCGGCTCGGGTGCCCCGAGGGGACATTGTCGGCCCGGCTGAGCCGGGCGCTGGGGAAGCTCCGCCGGCGGCTGGCCGACGAGGTCCCGCCGGGGCTGGTGCGGTCGACGGTCCGGACGGCGGTGGTGTTCGGGGTGGCGTCCGGGCCGGCCGGGGTCTCCCCGGCGGTGGCACAACTCGCCGAGGAGGCGATCCGCATGTTGTGGGTGAAGAAGCTGACGGCCGCCGGGCTGGTGCTGGCCGCCGCGGGTGTGGTCGGGCTGGGCGTGGTCCGCACGGCCGACGCCGGCGGGCAGGACAAGGGGCCGGCTGCGGCCCCGACCGCGAAGGCGGCGAAGCCGGCGGACGACCTGGAGGCCCGAGTGCGGGAGTTGGAGGCCGCGTTACGGCGGAGCCAGGCCGAGAACCAGCGGCTGCGGGACCAGGCGGCCGAGGTCAACAAGTTCTTGGGCGACCCGCTCGCCCCGCGGGGCGGGATGGAGAAGATGGGGCCGCCGGCCGTGCCGGCGAAGCCGGACCCGAAGCCCGGCCCGCCCGCGGTGAAGGCGGACGAGCCGGTCGCGAGTCCCGCCGAGCGGGTCGCCGAACTCGAACGGCAGTTCCGAGACGCCAACACCTTGGGCGCCCTCATGGAGATCGAGAAGGCCCGGTTGAGTGGTGAGCTGGGGCGGTTGCGCGGCCCCGCACCCGGGGCGCCCCGCCCGGCCGCTTGGCCGCCCACCGCCGACCCGGTGATCGGGTTAGAGGAAGAAGCCGAACTGGCCGACCAGACGGCGAAGGTCGCCGAACACCAGGCGGCCGTGGCCGCCCGGCGGCGGGATGCCGCCCGGAGGCAGCTGGAGCAAGCCCGGAAAGCCGCGGGCAAGGAGATCAGGGGCGGCGGGCAGGACCTGAAGCTGGTCGTCCTCGGGGACGAGAGCGCCAAGTGGGCGGCGCGTTACCAACTCACGGAGCGGACCGGCGGCAAGCCGGTGTTCTACCTCACCCCGTCGCCGGAAGGGCTGACGAGGCTCCTGACCCGGGCCAAGGCCGACCCGAGGGGCCCGAAGACGGTTATCGTCCAGGCCGAGGAGGCGCGCGACCCGGAACACATCCGGGCGGCGTTCGCCGCGCTGAAGGCGGCCGGGTTCGAGCGGATCGACTACGACGGCCCGGGGTTCGACGGGTCGTTCATCAGCCCGGGCCCGGGTACGATCACGCCGGGGAAGAAGCCCGGCGACCCCGGCACGTTCTCCGGGCCGATCGACCTGCCCAGCCTGAAGCTACCGCCGGCCGTCGAGAAGAAGTAGGTTCCTGGCGAGCGGGGGGCGTGAGCCCCCTGTTGGGGGCCCCCATCGCTTGTGTGACGGGGTGCCCAACAGGGGGCTCACGCCCCCCGCTCGCCAGGAATGCAACCGAGCAACCAGTGTTCACCCCGCCGGGATTACTTCCCGTCCCGGGGGACGAGCTTGAGGGCGGCCGAGTTCATGCAGTACCGCAGCCCGGTCGGGGCCGGGCCGTCGTCGAACACGTGCCCCAGGTGGGCGTCGCACCGGCTGCACACCACCTCCGACCGGGTCATCAGGTGCGACCGGTCGGTCCGGGTGGTGACGTTGTCCCGGGCCACCGGCTGCCAGTAGCTCGGCCACCCGGTCCCGCTGTCGAACTTGGCCCGGCTGTCGAACAGCGGCTGGCCGCAGCAGACGCAGGCGTACACCCCGTCGTCGTGGCAGTCCCAGTACCGGCCGGTGAACGCCCGCTCGGTCCCGGCCCGGCGGGCCACCTCGTACTCCTCCGGCGAGAGCCGCTCCCGCCACTCCGCGTCCGTCAGCACCACCTTCTCGCCCACCGGCAGTCCCTCCCAGGGGGCCACCGGCGGGGTCGCCCACCACGCCGCCGCCAGGGCCACCGCCCCGGCCGCGACGCCGCACCCCGCCAGCACCCCGATAATGGTCCGCTTGGTCCTCACGCCGACATTGTAGGCCGACCGGGCAACCCGTGTGGCACAACGATTGCTGATGTGGCCTCCCGTGCCGGCGGCCGCCATCTGCGGCCGGGCGCGACCCTCACCCGCTTCGCACCTGGAGGAAGACCGATGCTGTACAACATCCTGAGCTGGATCGTGACGGGGGTGATCGTCGGGGCGCTGGCCCGGGCGGTCCTGCCCGGGCGGCAGTCGATGGGCCTGCTCGGGACGATGCTGTTGGGCGTCGTCGGGGCGGTCGTCGGCGGGCTGATCGTCTCCCTGTTCACCGGCGGGTTCAACCGGGCGTTCGACGCCGACTGGGACTTCCGGACCTGGCTGGCCGCGATCGGCGGCGGGGTGCTGGTGCTGTGGGCCTACCTCAGCTTCGCCACCGACCGCCGGACCTCCTCGACCATCTGACCGTACCAGGAACGGCGAGCCGGGTGCGGGTGGGGCCCGGGGGGCCGAACAAACCTGGCGCCACCGCACCCCGGG
>JAIEQN010000013.1 GCA_019747685.1 Gemmataceae bacterium | reverse complement strand
GGCGGTTCACGACCGCCGACGCCCGGGTCAAGCGCCGGCGACTCTACCCCGCACCTCAAAAGTGATGACCGACTAGCGTGTCGAGCCCCATGCCGAGCTTGCCGTCTTCCTCCTGGGCGTCCGTGCCTTTGCCCTCGCGGGCGTTGAGGGCTTCCTCCAGCAAGGCCCGAACGTGGTCGCTCGCCAGGGCGGTCTTACTCCGCTTCTGGTCGCTCTTCAGCCGGTTGTCGAAGGCCTCGTCCACGCGGCATTGGACGAGCTTCGTCTTCTTCGTACCCTCCGGGCATGGGCACAACCTCCGGGGCGGGACAAAGCTCGTATATCCCGCATACGGCAATCGGCGAACAGCTTACGTGAAGCTAGCCGGAATCCGTATACGCACCGGATACGGCGAAAGCCTAAAGAGAAAAGGCGGTTGCGGGGCCGCGTCAGCGAACCCGCCGTATGCACCTCGGTGCATCAGGTGTGCTGCCCGAGTCCTCGGGCAGTCCCAGCCTCGGCCCTGCGAGGCTGTCATTTTTGTGTGGGAGAGGGTCGGTGGGCCTTCGGCCCAGCGGCACTCTCCCACGAGAAACAACCAAAACGGTTCCAGTCCAGGAACCGCCCGCTCCGAGCGGCAAGGCGATAGCGAGCCGTAAGCGTGTCCTTGGCTCGTGAGCCAAGGACACCAGAGACAACGCTCGGCTCGGGTAGGGGGAGGCTTACCCACAGGGGCAGCCGGCGGAAGGGGTCGTTCAGAGACCCCGTGAGCCGGGGTCAACTGTGGGTAAGCCGGAGCCCGGAGCCTTTGCCCCCCGAGCCGAGGCCGCTTCCCGCGGGACAGAGGGGTGAGACATCCGGGGGCGACTCCATCAATCGTCTCATCGACGCTGTTTAGTAGAGCGACCCTTCCCCGCGAGGTAGGCGTCCAGTTCGGTCCGGGTGAAGAGGAGCTTCCCCCGGCGGCGGGGAAGTACCCCCCGCCAGACCAGGTTGTAGACCGTCCCGCGGGTGGTCCGGAGGTACGCCGCCGCCTCCTCGGTGGTGAGGTACGGCGACACCCCGCGGCCCTCGGGACGGGGCGTGCTCGGGGCTGAGTGCGGGGCATCGAGGGGGGTGACGGGAGTCGGATTCGGTTCTGACCCCTTCGCCCGGCTCGGCACATCCGGGGTGGTCATCGAGGGTGTCACGGCTGAGCCCCAGGGGGAGCGAGCCCGAAGCGGTGGGTCTCGCGGCTGGGGGGATTATGACGGCGGGAAGCGGTCGGAGAAGGCCGCAATCGCGTCTACCGTGTCAGCGGTCTGGCCAGGCTCGCCGTCTACATCATCGCGGCCGCATACCACCTTCATCTAACGGCTTACGGCGGCGTTTTCCGCCCCGTATACGACTCGCAGCCGAGGTATACGCCGGCCGCGGGCTTCACCCCCCTTCACCCCGTTCGAGCCGGGCTCCCCGCCGGTCGGTGTCACCTCTTCCGGCAACGCCGTGCTTGGCAACCGGTCGGCGGAAAACTCGACCTCGCCGGTTGACCGAGGGAGGGCCGGCACGAATACTATGCCGTAATCAGATGGTCAAGGAGGGTCGGACATGGGACGCCGGGCGGCCTACCACGTGCGGCTGGATGACGGTCGGGAAGTCGGGTTCGGGCTCGTCGTCCGGGATGACGCCGGGACCTACTCGGTCCAGTTCAAGGACATCGCCGGAGGGAAGTACGTTATCCGCTCGACCGGGGAGCGGAGCCGACCCCGGGCCATCGCCGCCGCCGAGCGGGTCGTGAGGGAACACTACCGCCCCCCCGAGGAGGCGGTGCGGGGGATGACGTGGGATGAACTGCTGGCGGACCTCCCGAAGCACATGGAGGCCGACGGGGCACGCGAGGCGACGGTGACTGACTACCGGAGTGCGGTTCGGCAGGCACGCACCGCCGCGGTCGTCCCCGCCGCCGTTACCGCCGGCCTCGCCCAGCAGTGGTGCAACCAGTACCTCTCGGGCACCTTCACCCGCTCCCCCCGTGAGGGGGCGAGGGCCTACCACCGGAGTGCGAGGACGCTCCACACCCGGGTCCGGAGCCTTCGCGCGGTGTGGGCGAAGTACCTCGTCAAGCGGCTTCGGGTGGCGGACGAGAACCCGTGGGAGACGGTCGACTTGCCGAAGCTGGACAAGGTCCCGGTCCGGACGTTGACCGCCGACCAGGTGACGGCCTTCTTCGGGTGGCTCTCGAAGCGGTGGCACGGGTGGGAACTCCCGACCCTGTTCTTCGAGGTGAAGGCGGTGACGGGGTGCCGACTCGGCGACCTGTGCGGCGTGAAGGCGGCGGACCTGCGGGACGGGAAGCTGTACTTCGCCGCCGACAAGGCGAAGGCCCGCAAGCAGCGGGTGGCGGTCCTACCCGACGACCTGTTTGCTAAACTGATGGGGATGGCCGGGCGGGTCTACCTGTGGGAGTCCTACGCGAAAGAACTGCCAACGTACCTGAAACTCCGCGAGGGCCAGTCCCGTCGGGTCAACCCGGTGTTTGCCCCGGGGCGGTTCTACGAGTGGGTGAAGGACGAGGTGGACGAGTTCAACAAGGCCCGCCCCGGTCAACCGAAGCTGAAGTCCCACGACTTCCGGAAGCGGGCCGTGACCGAGGCCCACAAGGCGGGGCTGGACGTGGACACGGCCGCCGCCGCGGTCGGGATGTCACCAGCAACGGCTAGGAGCTACTACCTGGCGATGGACCAAGAGAAGGCATCCGCGGAGATGGCGGCACGCTTGGCTAGTACGCTGAGGCCGGGTAAGCTACAGGAGCAAGACGGGTCCGCCGACGCCTAAAACGTGTCACCCCGGCTCATCCGACTTCACCACTCCGCATAACATTCTATGCGGAATTCTATGCGGCTGGTGGAGCGGCGGGCGACAAGCGAGCGGTAATGGAAACCCTAAGTTCTAGCGGATTCAGGGCTTGCCGCAGACGATGGGCGGTCGACCGGCCCCTCACCCATCTACTCCACGACCAGATGGCCGAGGGGTAAACGCCCCCGGCCTGTAGGGCCGGTGACAACAAAGACCCCGGGCCTTCGACCCGGGCTGACGGAACCGGCCCTACAGGCCGGGGGCGTCCGCCCGAGCCGGGCGCAACCCCGGTGCCATGAACCGCCGCCGCTTCCTCCGCCGGCCGCCGGTCCCGGTCGCGGTCCTGCCGGGCCTGCCCGACGAGCCGCCCCCGCCCGCCGAGTTCGCGCTGGTCCGGGTCTCCCGCCGGGCGATGGCCACCCGGTTCGAGGTCGCCCTGCCCTACGGCACGGCGAACGCCATCCCCGCCGCCGAAGCCGCCCTCGACCTCATCGACGACCTCGAAGACCAGCTCACCGTCTACCGCGACCACAGCGAAGTCTCCCGGCTGAACGCCGCGGCCGCCGCCGGGCCGGTCGTGGTCGAAGCCCGACTGTTCGGGCTGCTCGAAGCCTGCGCCGGCTGGACCCGCGAGACCGAAGGGGCGTTCGACATCGCCACCGGGGCGCTCATCAAGGCCTGGGGCTTCTACAGCCGCGAGGGCCGGGTGCCGGCCGCCCGCGACCGCAACGCCGCGATGGCCCGGACCGGGATGCGGCACGTCATCCTGAACCCCGAAGCCCGGTCGGTGAAGTACCGGGTGCCGGGGCTGGAAATCAACCTCGGGGCGGTCGGCAAGGGCTACGCACTGGACCGCGCGGCCGACTTGCTGCGTACAGACTGGGGGATTGGGTCGGCCCTCCTGCACGGCGGCGGGAGCAGCGTGTACGCCATCGGCCACCCGCCGGGCGAACCGCGGGGCTGGCCGGTCCGGCTGCGACACCCGAACCGCGAGGACGAGGGGATCGGCACGGTCTGGCTGCGGGACCGCGGGCTGGGGGTGTCGGCGGCCACCTTCCAGCACTTCGACTACAATGGCCGGAAGCTCGGCCACCTGCTCGACCCGCGGACCGGCTGGCCGGCCGAGGGGACGGCGGCCGCGGCCGTGACCGCCCCGACCGCGGCCGAGGCCGACGCCCTGTCGACCGCCGTGTTCGTGTCGGGGGCGGCCGGGGCCGACGCCCTCACCCGCACCCGCCCGCACCTCGGGGCGGTGGTCCTTCCGGAGACCCCTCCCCCTAACCCCCTCCCCCGGGGGGAGAGGGGGGACCGGAGCAGGCAGCGGTTCGGGTCTTCCTCCCCCTCCCTTCCGAGGGGAGGGGGCCGGGGGGAGGGGTCTAACGACCGATACCCCGATGGGGCCGGGGGGTGGGGTCCCCGAACCTTCAACCTCTCCCCGGCCGAGTACACCGCGGACTGACCCGTTATGGACCTCCCGATCCCGATCCAGGTCCTGTACGCCGGTCTCGGCGGGACCCTCCTGGCCTTGATCGTGGCCACCGCCACGAACCGGTGGCAGCTCAAGGTCTTCTTCCTCCTCGCCTTGCGGCTGGCGATCGGCTGGCACTTCCTGTTCGAGGGGCTGTACAAGGTCAACACCCACCTCGTCGGCCCGTCGGGGACCAACCGGGAGTTCACCGGCAAGCCGTACTTCGAGGCCTCGCCGACCGGGGTGGGGGCGTACATGCGGGGCCGGTTCGGCGACCCGCAGGCGGTGATCGACGAGAAGGTCAAGGTGCCGCCCGGCACCGACACGGCGGCGTTCGACAAGCTGCCGGCCGAGGGGCAGGCCGCGGCCTGCCCGGCGGCGGTGGCGAAGGCCCTCGATACGGCCGTGGCCGACGCCGAGGCGGCCGTCACCGCCGACGCCGAGTACCGGCTCCAGGGGGCCGTGCTGGAGGACACCAAGGCCCGCATCCGGGCGGAGGCCGACCGGCTGGTCAAGAACCTGAAGGCCCTCGACCCGGGGTCGAAGGCCTACCGGGACTCGCTGACGGCCGCCAAGGCGGCCTACGCCCGGTGGGTGTACGGGGTCGACGCCCGGCCGTGCAAGGTGAAGTTCGTCACCGGCGAAGTGCAGATGACCGCCCCGCAGCGGCTGGACCACCTGGACTGGCTGCGGAAGGAGGCGGCGGCCGCCGAGGGCCGGCACGCGGCCGGGCTGGGCAACGGGTACGGGACCGAGGCCAAGCGGGCGGCCGAGGTCCGGGCCGACCTCGTCGCCGCCGAGGCCGACCTGGCCCGGGACGCCGACGCCTTCGTCGCCGACCTGAAGAAGAACGTGCTGGGGGCCGACTACCCGGCCCCGTCGCCGGACCGGCCGGTCGGCACCCGGCCGTGGTCGGAGCTGAGCCCCGGCCAGCAGACGGACCGGCTGACCAAGTGGTTCCTGGTGGCCGTCGGCGGGTGCCTGATGGTCGGCCTGTTCACCCGGGTCGCCTGCCTGGCGGCGGCCGGGTTCCTGCTGGTGACGTACCTGGCCGCCCCGCCGTTCCCGTGGTACCCGCCCCCGCCGCCGAGCGAGGGGAACCCGGTGTTCGTGAACAAGAACGCGATCGAGATGCTCGCCCTGCTGGCCCTGGCCTGCCTGCCGACCGGCCGGTGGCTCGGGCTGGACGCCGTGCTGATGCCGCTGCTCGGGTTCCGCAAGCCGGCGGAGGCGTAGTCCGCGACCTGCTGGCGAGCGGGGGGCGTGAGCCCCCTGTTTGGGCACACGGAAACCGGGGGCACACGCCCCCCGCTCGCCAAGACGGCTTTCCTCCTTCCCCGCCCGCAGGCCGTCGCCGATAATAACCGTTCACCCTCTTCCGGAGCGGACACATGGCCCTCGACTTGACCCCCGAGCAGAAGGCGGCGGGGAAGGCGAACTTCGAGCAGGCGGCCGGCGACCTGGCCCGGGACGGGAAGACGCGGTCGCTGGTCGTCGGCGACCCCCGGCACAAGCCGGCCGACCCGGCCAACCCGACCCGCCGGGACCTGCTCAAGGCCGGCCTGGCCGCCGGGGCGGTGGTCCCGGTGTCGGCCGCCGTCTACTTCGGGTACGAGTCGTGGAAGGGGAACAAGGCGGTCAAGACGGCCCTGATCGGGACCGGGGACGAGGGCGGCGTCCTGGTCGGCGACCACAACCCGGAGTTCAACGAGATCGTCGCCGTCTGCGACATCCGCCCGAGCAACCTGGAGCGGATCGTCACCGGCGACCTCGGCCCGGACGGCAAGCCGAACAAGTCGTCGCCGCGGAAGGGGCTCAACGGCATCTACGGGGAGAAGACGGCCAGGGGGGTCGTCCAGTGCAAGAGCCTGGACGAGCTGCTGGCCCAGAAGGACAAGCTCGGGCTCGAGGCGGTGGTCGTCGCCACCCCGCTGAACACCCACGACGTGATCGTCAAGAAGTGCCTGGACGCCGGGCTGCACGTCCTGTGCGAGAAGCTGATGGCCCGGACCATCGGCAAGTGCAAGGACATGATCCGGTACGCGGCCGACAAGGGGCTGCTCCTGTCGGTCGGCCACCAGCGGCACTACAGCACCCTGTACGCCCACGCCCTGGAGGTGGTCGAGAGCGGGGTGCTGGGCGACGTCAAGCACATCCGGGCCCTGTGGCACCGGAACAACTCGTGGCCGTTCGCGGCCTCCCCGAAGGACCTGGAGACCTACGCCGACCCGAAGAAGTACCCGCTGCCGCAACTGCGGGACGGGTGGTGCAAGCCGGTGCTCAAGGTGGACGCCGACGCCCTGCCGCCGGACCGGCTGAAGGAGCTGGCGTTCGGGAACGTCGACGAGTACGGGTTCAAGGACGTGCTGGAGCTGGTCCGGTGGCGGCTGTACGACAAGACCGGGGGCGGGCTGATGGCCGAGCTGGGCAGCCACCAGCTCGACGCCAGCTCGATCATCCTCGGGCACGTCAAGCCGCTGGCCGTCCAGGGCGTCGGCGGGAAGTTCTTCTACGGCCCGGGGAAGAACGACCGGGAGAGCGACGACGGGGTGTTCGTCAACTTCGAGTTCCCCGGCCGGACCTACTACCAGCGGGACAAGGACGGGCACCTGGTCCTCAAGGGCGGCAAGCCGCAGGTGGACAACCGGGACGACATCGTCGTGGTCAGCTACTCGTCGTTCAACACCAACAGCTTCGAGAAGTACGGCGAGTGCGTGATGGGCAGCCGGGGGACGATGGTGATCGAGGAGGAGAAGGACGT
>JAIEQN010001094.1 GCA_019747685.1 Gemmataceae bacterium | reverse complement strand
CGGGGCGGTTCTTCGAGGCCGAGCCGGTGAGCTACGCCGCATAACAGCGTGTCGCTCCTTTATCGCCCGGGGTAATACATGGGGCAAGACCTGCGGCAGGTGCTCATGCTGGAGTGCCCGGCGGCGTACAACGCCGCCTGCGGCCGGGAGGTAGTGCGGGTAGTCCGGGGCGACGACGGCTCCTCGGTGGTGCCCGGCGAGTACCGGGTCACTCGGGTCGTCCTGGAAGGCCAGCCCACCCCAGGGTGTCGGTCGTGTCGCCCGACCCCGCCACCCACTTGATGTCCGGCGTACCGGTGGCGGACGGGGTCACTCGTTCGCCCACGGCCGCCGCACGTCGAGCGAGAAGTTGACGCAGTGGTAGACCGCACCCGCCGTCAGACGGCGACCCGCCGGCACGGGGACCGGTACTCCTCCCATCGCAGAGTCGGCGTCAGCCCGACCCGCCCGAACTCCCTGCGGACCGCCGCCTCGACCTCCCCGGCCACGTCCCGGGTAGTCAGCACGCTGTCGTGGATCGTGGCCACGAAGGCGTCCGGCAGGGCCTCCATCAGCCTCCGGACCACCCTGTTGATGACCAGACTCGATTCCACCCGCTGGAGGAGCTTGCTGGCCTGGGTGTAGTCCTCTCGCTTGATCTCCCGAATCACGCCCGCCACACTGGGGAACAGGCCCTCGAACGCCCGGCCCTCGACGTACCGCTCGTGGTTCTTGCAGAACAGCACCTTCCCGAAGAATTCTCGCTTGAAATCGTCCCGCCGGGCGGGGGGCACGGCCGCCTGCCGCATCAGGTACTCGTAGAAACGACCCTCCTGCGTCAGGCCGATGTACCTGAGCAGGTCTTCCGGCAGCCCCAGGCCGTGGAGGACGGCATGTAATTTCACATCGTAAAGGGTGTGGGAGGGGGAGGGGTTTGTATCTGAGCAGTTGAGGGACTGCTTCTTCGAGAAGAAGTCTTCCGGGATGTCCAGGTAGAGGGCGTCACGCTCCCGGTCCAGGTGGAACGAGTGGAGCGGGGACAGGCCCCCGCCGTTGACGCACCAGTTGACCACCAGGACGGAGAGCAGGAGCGGCTGGGAGTTGCGGATGTCGAGGTTCACCAGGGGGGAGCCGCCGACGGAGAGGTACGGCCGCAACGCCCGGGACAGGTTGGTCAGGTTCGTGTGGACCCGCCCGTACTCGTCGGCGTGGAAGTGGTACTGGCGGTCGTGGAGGACTTCGGCCTGGTGGACGAGTTCGGGCCGGTCGCACAGGTCTCGCCGGACGTTGGTGAAATCGATTTCGACTCGGTGCAGGTTGCTCCACAGGTGGCGGTGAACGTCCAGGGTGACCTCGGCCGCCTTCGCCTCCCGCAGCTTGACGAGCTTCCTGGCGAGGCCGGCGTGCGTGACCGGGTGGCGGCGGTGCGTCTCGGCCCGGAGACCGGCGGCCAGCCGGTACTTCCTCGACTCCTCGTGCTTGATGTAGTGCCGGTCGATCTCCAGCACGCCGGCCGCCGCCAGGGCGGCGAGGATGTCCGTGTACCGGTGCCACGGGAGCACCCGCCGGAGGTACGCCGCCTTCAGCGGGATGAAGTCGTCCCGGTGCCGGCGGTCGAAGACCCGCCGCTGGTAGATCGTGTGGACGAGCCAGCGGGCGTGGTCGGCGTACTGCGTCAGGTCGTCGGGGAGCACGGCCTCCGGGTCGAACGACTCGGGGACGTACAGGATCGGGGGGTGCTGGTCTGGGGCGGTCCTCCCGCCACGCTCCCGCTTTTTGCCTTCAGCCCGTGTGGTTTCGCTGCGATACATACAGTCGTGCCGTCCTTCTCATGGTGCGGTACCTCGTGTCGCAGACGCCGGCAGGGTCGGGTGCCTTCCCCGACCCGCCGGCGTCATTCTTCTTTCGAGTCAAGCCCGTCAGTCGGAAGCCGCCTTCCGCCGGCGGTACTTCGCCCACCCCGCCCACCAGGCCATCACCGCCTCGACGCCGGCCTGGTCGTAACACCTCTCGCCGCCCGGCCCGGCCACGTTCGAAGCGGGGAACCGGCCCTCCCGGAGCTTCAGGTCGAACAACTGGCGGGGGACCGCCAGGGCCTCGCAGACCTGCCGGCACACCAAGTACCGGGGGTACACCGCCGGCATGGTCAGGGTCGCACTCGTGGTCATGGTTCACCTCCGGGTTTAGGGGAGCGTCAGGGAAGCGGATTTCGCCGCCCGGCGGAAGGTATGTATGCGGCTCCGGCACATTTTCTTCCGGCCGCCGCATAGATACCGGCATGAACCGAGAGGAGTACCGGGAGTACCTGAAGAGTGACGGGTGGCGGGGGTACAGGCGGTCCCAGATGGAGCGGGCCGGGTGGACCTGCCAGCGATGCCACATCTTCCCGGCCGAACACCTGCACCACGAGCACTACCGGACGGTCGGCCGGGAGACCCCGGCCTGCACCACGCCAATCTGCCCCGACTGCCACTCCTGGCTGCACGGGAAATCGAAGTTCGACCCGAAGCTGCGGTACGGGTGGGGAGGCGTCGAGGAGATGCTGCGGGCGATCCGGTGACCCGCAAGCGGCTTCATCGTACTACGATGCGTCCCCAGCCGCTTATCAGGATCGACCCGGCCGCAGCCGAGCCGGTCGGCGTGAGACCGTCAACCCTTATCAGGCCAGCGAGCACTTCCAGCGGTTCGCCCTCGCCCGGCAGGCGGTCCCGGGTCTCCGTGCCGCCGGTGCTGTACCATCGAACAACTTCCCGCAGCCGCATATGATGTTCGGCCGCCGGGGCACAATAGCCACCGGGGTACCGCATCTCGGGCCTCAACCATTCCCGACGCCGACCTCCGGGGGGCCACTTCCAAGCGTGACGGCCGAGGTATACGCCGACGCACTACTACATCACCCCGACTGGCGGCACGTCGTTATCACGACCAGTCGGTCCTGATAACCATACCGCATCCCGCCGGCTCCGCTCTTCTGGACGGTTTCGTACTGTCCGTCACCGCTCCCCCGCAACGTACTTGAACCCGCCCGCCGGAGTGTCCGGCACTCGGCCCGCACGGACGGGTTGCCAACCTACCCCACGGTACGAATCGGGGTGCGGTCGGCGGTGTGCCGGCCGACCAGATCACCCAGTGGGTACAAGTGCATGTCCACGCAGACCGAGATTCGCCAGCGGGTCACCAGCCAAATCGTCACGGCCTTGGAGTCAGGCAAGACCTTGCCCTGGCGGCGACCCTGGTCGTCGCCCGCCGACGCCGGGATGCCGGCCAACGTCATCTTGAAGCAGAGCTACCGGGGCACGAACCCGCTGACGCTGACCCTGGCCGGGATGGGGAACGGGTGGAACGAACGCTGGTGGGGGACGTTCAATCAGTGGAAGGAACTCGGGTGCAGCGTGCGGCCCCGCCCGGCCCACGTCCCGCCCGGGCAGTGGGGGACGAAGGTCGTGTACTGCCGGCCGGTCGAGCGGACACGCCAGACCGAGACCGGCGAGCAGGAGGAACGCTTCTGGATTTTGAAAGAGTACACAGTGTTCCACGTCCGCCAAGTCGAGGGGCCGGCGGCCGAGCGGCTGCTCGCCCGGCCGGACCCGGGCACCGGGTGCATCGACTACGGCCCGGCCGACCGGGTGATGGCGGCGGCCGGGGTGCCGATCCGCCACGGCGGGGACCGGGCGGCGTACCTCCCGGCGGCCGACACCATCGTGCTCCCGCCTCGGCCCTCGTTCCCCACGGCCGCCGATTACTACGGGACGGCGATGCACGAGTTGGCCCACGCCACCGGCCACCCGTCCCGGCTCGACCGGTTGGTGAAAAACGCACGGTTCGGGGACCGGCAGTACGCCTTCGAGGAGTTGGTCGCAGAGATCGCCGGGGCGTTCGCCTGCACCGAACTCGGGGTGCCGGACTCGGGCGACCTGTCGAACACGGCGGCGTACCTCTCCTCGTGGTTGAAGGTGCTACGGGACGACCCGCACAGCCTGTTCCGGGCGTGCAGCCAGGCATCGGCCGCAGCCGACTACCTGCTCAACCGCCCCGCCCAGACCGGCGAGAACGCCGTACCCGCCCTCGCTGCCTGACATCCTCGTAAGCCCCTCCAGCCCCGGCAGGAAGCCGGGGCCTTTTTCGGTCCCGGCCGACCAACACAACAGTACGACTCGGGAGCGAGAGGCCGGAGACGCCGGCCGTTCCACCCCACAGCGGTGGGGCCACCTACCGGGCACGACCGCATGACGGAGATCGGCAATCCGAGTTTGCAAGAGGCCGCCACCGACCTGGCCGGCAACTGGAAGACGTTCGGCTCGTTCGTCTGGCACCGCCGGCGGGAGATCGACGACCCCGACGTCTGGGCGGTCATCTACATCTGCAATCGAGACAGCGGGCTGCTCGACGTTAGCAACGCCGGCGTCATCGCCAAGAAGCTAGAGCCGTTCTCCGGCGGCGACGACCCGGACGTGGTGGAGGAGCGGCACTCGCACTTCGCCGTCGGGTACATCGACGGGTTCTCGATCCGGGTGTTTCGGGGCGGCGAAATCACGGGGGCCTTCCGGGTGTACCACGCCCTCCGGGAGCGGATGGACAACTACCCGGTGCTCGATGAGGACGACTACGGCCGGCGGGAGTTCGACGCCACGCTCGACAACATCACGGACGCCGCCCGCCGGCTGCGGCACGAGTACATCCTGCCGGACGGCTGGGAGGGCGACGTGTACACGTGGCTCTCCGAGCACATCCCGAGGGCGGTCGAGAACCGGGACGACCACGGCGGGTACCCGGGTGGAGACGACCTGCGGGAGGCGTTCGAGGCCCTCGGGTACACGGCGGCCGAGTGACCGACAGTACGAATCGGGGCGGCGGGGGCGGCCACGGTGGTCGCCCTCCGAGGTACCGACCGGAGACCGGACCGCATGCTGACGACGACGCCCGCCCCGAGCCGCAATGGCACCGCCCACGCCCCCGCTCCAGCCCGGAAGCCTCGCCGGGCGAAGAAGGCGGCGGCGGGCGGCCCGCCGGTGAAGACCACGGCCGACCGGGTGAAGGTGGTGGCCACGGTGACGATGGGCGTGGCCATCCCGGTGCTGAGCCTGGTGCTCAGCCACGCCGGCGGGACGCTCGCCCGGACCGGGCACGCCGCCCTCGCCGGGTTCGCCCTGGCCCTGATGGGCTGCGTCCTGGTCGTCAGCCTGTCGCACCTGGCCTGGGCCATCGAGGACATCACCCGGTCGCCCCGGTGGGCGTCCTGGCTGCTGGCGATCAGCTTCGACCTGATGCTCGTGCTGGGCGAACTGGTCCACGTCAACGCCGACGACGCCGGCGTCGGCATGGCGATCACCGCCATGATGACCGCCGTCGCCGGGATGTCGATGTTTTTGAACTGCTGGGCCTTCCTCCGGCACCCGGCGTGACGACGGGGATCGATCCGACCGTACCTGACGCCGGCGAACACGCCGGCGTCTTCCTTCGCCACCGGTGGCCAACCCAACAGTACGAAGCGAGTCGCAGACCAGTGCAGGGCACGACTCAAAGTTCGCTGGCCGAAAATGCAACTCCGATTCCCTGGACGCCGGATGGCCGGGCGGGTCGAGGAGGCCACCTACGGCCCATGCTTCATCCGAGGTCGTTGCAAAACTCGTCGGTCCCGTACCGGCGAACCCGTCGGTGGACTTCGGGGTTCGGCTGGGGGCCGCAGCCCGAAAAAATCCCGGCGGCCCCTCTCGGGCACCAGCCGGCAGGGTTTTCACCGCCTGCCCCACGGTACGAAACACGCCGTCACGCTCCCGATCACCGAGGTACACGCCGATGCCGAGGCCGAAATTCGAGATGGGCAAGCCGCTGGCGACCCCGGGTGCCTTGGAGGCCCTGGCCGCTGCCAGCCAGACGACCGGCGAACTCCTCGCCCGGCACCTGTCGGCCGACTGGGGTGACCTCGATCCCGAGGATGTTGCCGCCAACGACGACGCATTGATCGACGGCAGCCGCATCTTCTCTGCATACACGTTGCGGACCGGCGTCAAGATTTGGGTCATCACCGAGGCGGCCGACGACGGCCGGCGGGCGGCGACGACGCTGATTTTGCCGGAGGAGTACTGACCACGCCCGACCGCCGGCTCGCCCACAGTACGAATCACGACCGACGGCCGCATGCGGGCGGCCCGATCCACCGGGCGGCATTTCGAGGGACACATGACCGACGGCGAGGCGAAGGACCAACTGGGTCGGCTGCTCGACCGGTACACGGTCGGGTCGGTGCTGCATCTCCTGGCCGACGTGGTTCGGAATCACGGGGAGGCCGCCCGGTCGGCCGGCGACGAGGACCGGTCCGACCAGTACCGGCAGGCCGAGGCGGTCCTCTACGTCGTCGGCCTGGGGATCGACGCCGCACTCCCGCCGTAAGTCTGTCGGACGGATCGGCGGCACTTTCTGACAACTGGAATTGCAATTTCGTGCGGGCCGGGCTGAATTGGACCGACGGCCCCGACACCAGAGCACCCGACGATGAGCGACCGCAACGACGTGGGGGACGTGGCCCCGACCTCACTGGCCCACCTGATCGGCCAGCGGCCGGTGACCGAGAACGTCCGGGTGGCTCTCGACGCCGCCCACATGGACGGCAAGCGGTTCGAGCACAGCCTGCTCGTCGGGCCGCCGGGGTGCGGCAAGACGGCGGTGGCCAAGGTCATCGCCGCCGAGATGGCGAGCGACCTGCACGAGGTGCTGGGGCAGACGCTCACCTCCGGCTTGGAACTCAACCACCTGCTGCTCGGGGCGAAGGACCGGGACATCGTGTTCATCGACGAGGCGGCGTTGATCCCGTCCGAGCAGCAGCACGCCCTCCTCATCGCCCTGGACCAGCGGAAGGTGTACGCCGGCGGCGGGCGGTCCGGGAAGGCCCCGCAGGCGGTCCCGCTGGCCGACATCACCGTGCTCCTGGCGACCACCGACGAGTACTGCCTGATCCAGCCGCTCCGGGACCGCATGAAGCTGGTCCTCCGGTTCGACTTCTACCGGCCGGACGAGGTGGCCGATCTCGCCCGC
>JAIEQN010000931.1 GCA_019747685.1 Gemmataceae bacterium | reverse complement strand
CGGTTGCCCCCCCTCACCCTTGGTGGTTTTGGGCCGCCGCCGGTTGGGGGTGGGTTGGGGGTAACACCACTCGCCCACGTCCCCTCACCCGGCCTCCATCCCTCCGGGATGTCGGCCACCCTCTCCCCCAAGGGGAGAGGGGAAGACCCGGGCCGATGTCCCCCGCCCGGCGGACACCTCACGGCGGCGAGAAGAGGAGCACCTGCAGGTTGGCCGGCGGCAGGGGGTCCTTGTCGGCCACCGGGGGCGGGTTCGTCCCCATCCCCAGCGGGGTCATCTTCCGGCGGGCCGTCCACCCTAGCTTATGCACCCCCTGGGCCTTGAGCGAGGCGACCATCGCCTCGGCCTGCTTGCGGGTCGTCTCCAGGGCCGCCCCGGCGGTCTGGGCGGCGTCGGCCGGGTCGGCGTAGGCCACCACCACCACCTCGGCCCGCTTGTCCCCGACCCCCCGCAGCCAGTTCCCGACCGCCCCGAAGTGGTCCCCGGCGTCGGCCCGCGGGATGGCCGTCCCCGGCTCGAACAGGTCGGCCGCGTTGTACGCCATCCGCTCCCGCCGGTGGGTCGGCCGGACGAGCAGGGCGTTGGCGTCCTCGACGTAGCTGCGGACGAGCGGCAGCCGGGCCAGGGCGTCCGTCCCCTGCCGCACGGACCGCAGCGTCTCCCGCCCGTCGGTCACGAACGCCCGGACGTTCTTCACCTCCCCCTCGACCGTCCCGACCGCCCCGTCGGCCCGCTTCATCAGCCCCTTGGCGTCGGCCGTCACCTCTTTTAAATCCCGGTACAGGTCGTCGTCGGCCAAGAGCCGGCCGAGCGTCCCCCGCCCGTCCCGGGCGTCCTTCACCAGCCCGCGGACCTCGGCCGATGTGGACTCGGCGTCGGCGGCCAGCTTGGTCACCGCCGCGGCCGTCTTCCGCACGTCCCCGGCCAGCTCCTTCACCTCGGCCACCGCCTCGTCCAGCCCGCCCGCCTTCACCCCCTTCAGCCGGCCGGCGGTGAGCGGCCCGGCCGCGGGATTGCCGGGGTCGATGGCGATGACCTTGGCCCCGAACACCCCGGACGAGTGGACCCGGGCGGAGGCGTCGGCGTATAGCCGGGCGGCGTACTTGGGATGCAGCCGGAGCCGGACGGTGACCTCGGCCCCGGGGCCGTCGTGGTCCGGGTCCTCGACCGCGACGACCTCCCCGGCGTCGATCCCGCGGACCCGGACGGCGGTGCCGGGGGCGAGGTCGTGGGCGTCGGGGAATCCGACGGCCAGCTCGACCCGGTCGGCCCAGAACCCCTGGCGGTCGGCCACCCGGGCCAGCCCGTACCCGCCGAGGCACACGGCCAGGAGGACGACCAGCCCGAGGAGGGCCGCCTGGGACCGGGACAGCGACTCGGACATGGGCAGACACCCCCGGGGCAAGAAATCGGCCCATTATACCACGGGCACGCCCTGGCGGGCGGGGGCTCACGCCCCCTTGATGGCGCAGGTGACGACCAGACCGAGGGCGGCGGCGACCCGGCTGACGGTGGCGATGGTCGGGTTCCCGTTCTTCCCGCTTTCGAGCCGGGACAGGGCGGCCGGGTCGAGCCCGGCCCGGCCGGCGACCTCGGCCAAGCTCAGCCCCTGCCGCTCCCGCTCCCGTCGGAGCTGGGCCAGGACGTGGTGCAGCTCGACCAAGGCCCCGAGCGGGACCGGCTCGGCGTACCCGTTCTCGGCCAGGGCCTGCTCCAGGGACGGCTTCTCCCGCTGGTACTTGGCCCGGACGGCGGCCAGCTCGGCCGCCTGCCCGGGTGTCCGGGCCGCCTTCTGGTAGACGCGGCGGACGCTCATCGCTTCTTCCTCCGGGTCGGGGCCTTCGGGGGCGGGGCGTCGAACGCGGTGACCGGCTTGATGGTCCGGGGGTCGTCGTGGACGTGCTCCCAGACCACCCCGATGTGCCGGCCGGTGGTGGTCCACCCGAACGTCAGCGGGCGGCCGGACGAGTCGCTCGGGACGGTCGGGTTGCCGGGGTCGCCGACCACCTCCTCGACCTCGTCCTGGGTGATGCCGTGCTCGGCGATGTGGGCGACGTTGCCGTCCGGGTCGGCTTCCAGGTCCCAGATGACGACCGGCTCGAACACCGCCCGCCCTCCCGGGATCGACCGCCCGCGTCGCGGCCCATGATTTATATTACAATGCCGCCCACCCGGGTCAAGCGCCCCCGGGTGACTTGCACCGGCCCCGCCCGACGGTCATGCTAGAGCGTCACGGGGGCCGACGTGGTGACTCAGACCGAATGGTCGACGTGCGAGCACCCTCTACCGAAGTCGGAGTTTCTACGGGGCCGGACCAGCGACCGGAAGCTACGCCTGTTCGTGGTGGCGTGCGGCCGACGAGTGTGGAGCGGGCTTCGGGACGCACGGAGCCGGGCCGCCGTAGAAGTCGCCGAGCGATTTGCCAACGGGGAGGCGTCCGAGGCCGAGTTGCGGGACGCCCACGACGCCGCGTATGTTGCGGTGGACGACTGCCTGGAATACTCGGCCTTCTCCGAAGATCTAGCGGTCGCAGCGTACCTGGCTGCGGCGGCCAACGTGGACGAAGTCATCGACGGGCGTGACCCGTTCCCCCCCCGATACGGCGTTGCATGCGGTCGGGTACGCCATCGACGGCCTACGGGCTGACAGCGAGCCGAAACAAACCGCACTGCTGCGTGACGGGATCGGCAACCCGTTCCGCCCCGTGGCCATCGACCCGGACTGGCTCACTTCCACCGTCGTCGCCCTGGCGGCCGGCATCTACGCCGACCGGGCGTTCGACCGGCCGCCGGTGCTGGCCGACGCCCTCGAAGACGCCGGGTGCGGCCACGCCGACATCCTGGCCCACTGCCGGGGCGACGGGCCGCACGCCCGCGGGTGCTGGGTGGTGGACATGATCCTCGGGAAGGGGTGACCGCCGCGGCCCGGCGTCACTTGGGGCCGGTGGTGACCTCCGTCACCACCCCGCCGCGGCCCGGCACTCCCTTCACCCAGACGTGGGTCCGGCCGTACCGCATCGCCGTCTCGCCGCCCGACGTGACCATCTCGTCCGGGTCGCCGAGCAGCCGGCCGACCTCGACCTGGGTCATCCCCGGGCTGATGCCGGAGGTGTCCACCGTCCGCCCCGGGCCGACGGTGACGTACGCCCAGTACCCGCCCGCCAGGGCGGCCACGACCACGACCGCGGTGACGATCCAGGTCAACCGGGAGGTGCGGGGGCGGGGCTTGCGGGGCACGTCGGTCATGGGTGGGGCTCCGACCGGAATGCAGGGGTGGCCGGCCGTGAAAACGGCCCGGCCCCCGAGGAACTTCGGGGGCCGGGCAGTGGAGCGAAGGAGAGTCGAACTCCCGACCTCTTCGTTGCGAACGAAGCGCTCTACCAGCTGAGCTATCGCCCCGTCACCGCCAATATAGAACGCCCGCCGGCCGCCCGGCAAGGCCGGCGGTGTCGCGATCGGCCCGGCATCGGCAGCAGCATCGGCAGCCCGGGAACGGCCCTTTCAGGGCCGGGTTTTTCTCGGACGGAGACCCGGGCCTGCGGCCCGGGCTGACGGAACCGGCCCTGCGGGCCGAAAATCGGACGGCGGCCCGGACGCACCCGATCGCCCGGGCCGACTGGCCGGACGGACGCCCGGGTCGCCCCGATCCCCCGGCGGTCTCGCTCGCCGACAAGTCAACCCCCGGGCCGAAGGCCGAATGGATGCCCGGTCCGTGGGTCCGGGCGACCGTCGGCCGAGGTCGCGGCCCGGGCTTCCGGCCCGCAGGGCCGGTTCCGTCAGCCCGGGCCGCAGGCCCGGGCCGGCGGGGCCGAAATCCCCGGCCCTGAAAGGGCCGTTCATGCGGCGGTCACAGCCCGGCCCGGAGGCGGCGGAGCTTGTCCCGGTAGCTCTTGGCCCGGTCCTCGTCGCCCAGCACCCGGAACACGTCCGCCAGCCGGGCCACCGCCTTGGCCACCTCCTCCCGGTCCCCGTTCTCCACCACCTCCACCCACAACAACGCCCACATGGCGTCCCGCGGGCGGTCGGCCGCCAGGTACAGCTCGGCCTGGGCCAACCGGCCGGTCGCCCGGACCGCCGGGTCCTTCGCCTTGGCCACCTCTCCTTCCAGGGACTCCGCCCCGGACAGCGGGTTCGCCTCGGCCTTCGCGGCCAGTTGCAAGAGGGCCAGCCGGTCCCGCGGCGGGCCGGCCGGGGTCGCCCCCTCCGCGGCCGTGGCCCGCGACGCCGCATCCCCGTACCGCTTGGCCCGGATCAGCGCCTCGACCTCCTGCACCGCCGCCTCGGCCTTCAGCTCGGCCGGCAGGTCGGCCCCCTTGCCCACCCGGCCCCAAACCTCCGCGGCCTTCGCCGGCTGGCCCAGCTCCAGGTCCAGCCGGGCCGCCGCCCGCCCGGCCGGCCACGCCTCCCACCCGCCGGGGTTCTCGGCCAGGTACTGCCCCAGCAGCCCGGCCGCGGCCTCGGCCTTGTCCTTCCAGCCGGCGTCGTCCGGGGTGTCGTCGGCCGCCCGGGCCGAGGTGGACGCCAGCTTGAACCCCAGATACCGGCGGGTCTTGTCGGCCCCACCCTTACTCTTCTCCAACAACTTCGCGTAACCGTCCCGGGCCTTGGCCCACTCCCGCTTGTCCTCCAGGGCCGCCAGGTCGGTGATGTCCTTCCGCTCGACCCCGGGAACGTCGCCGGGCACCACCCGGACGATGTCGGCCGGGGAGACGGAAACCGACTTGGCCCCGACGATCTGGAACCCGGCGGCGGTCGCCTTCAGCTCGCCCTCGACCGCCTTCGGGGCGGCGTCCCGGTTGGCCTTGTCCCGGACGTACACCTTGTCCGCCGGGGCGGCCGGCGGCTGCCCCCGCCCGGCGGCGGTCAGGACGACGGCGACCAGGACCGAACCCGCCAGCAGCCTCATTGGTGAGCTTCCTGTTGGTAAAGGCAGGGGCACGCGGATTTCAGCGCGGACCCACGCGGATCAAGACATCAAGCCTGTTTTCAATCCGCGCCGATCCGCGCCGAAATCCGCGTCATCCGCGTGCCATGTCTTCCGTCTTACATGCCCGTAGCCAAGGGCCGTTCGAGGAACAGCTTCCCGCCGGCCGCCTCGTAGGCCTTCTTCAGGTCCGGCTGTTCGGCCAGGAAGTCGGCGTACCGGGCCTTCACCTCGGCCGTCAGGTCGGCCCCGGCCGCCCGCTCCACCTCGGCGAACTTCTTCCCCACGTTGTCCCAGGTCGTCTGCAACTTCGGGCTGTCCTTGAGCAACTGCCGGTTGGCCAGGACCACGCACCGGTTCGACTCGAAGAAGGCGTCGTAGAAGCCGTTCTTGGCCCGCAGGATGGCCGCGTTGTCCGGCTTCTTGGTCTCCTTCGCCAGCGTCTCGTACTGGCGGCGGGTGACGGTGGCGATGGTGGCCCACTCCTTCAGGGCCTCGCCCCAGTGCTTCTTGGCCTCGCCCGGGTCGCCCGCGTCCGCCCCCCGGGCCTCGTGCAGGTAGGCCAGTTCCTTGCGGAACTCCAGGCTGTTGAACCCCCACCCCGGCTGGCCCGGCGGCCCCATCGCGGCCTGCACCTGGGCCTCGGCCTCGGGGTACTTCTTCCCCAGCCGCAGCGCCCGGACAAGTTCCAGCACGGCCCGGCGGTACTCCAGCACCTGCCGGCGGTTGGCCTCGTCGAGGTCGGCCAGCGGCTTGGCTAACAGCCCCCGATCGGCCGGGGCCGGGACCCCCTTTAGCGCCGCCTCGGCCTTGCCGTACTCGCCGACCAGGACCAGCGCCTGGCCGACCAACAGGCGGGTCGCGGGGGCGAGGTTCGGGGCGGCGGCGACGCTGTCCAGGAGCTTGCCGAAGGCGTCGGCCAGGGCCTTGGCCTCGTCCGCCTTCCCCTCCCGGCGGAGGGCCTGGACCTGCCCGCCCAGGTCGGCGGCCAGTTGCCGCAGGGTGGCCGGGTTGGCGTCCGGCCCGCCGCCGTAGGCCCGCAGGAGGTCGAGCTGCTCGACCCCCAGGTCGGCCCGCCCCTGCTTGACCCGGATTTTGACCGCCAGCATGACCAGCTCGCGGCGGAGCTTGTCCACGCCGTCGGCCAGCTTGGTCGCCCGGCCCCGGGCGGCCGCGTCCGGCCCGTCCCCGCCCGCGGCGTCGTCCTTCGGCTCCGGGTCCGCGTCCTTCTTCGGCTCCTCCTTCGCCTCCTGTTTCGGCTCCTCGGCCTTCTTCGGCTCGGGCTTCATCGCCTTCGGCTCGGGCGGGGGGCCGCCGGCCACCTTGCGGACCACGTCCGCGTACGGCCCCTTCTGCCTCATCTCGGCCAGGATCAGCCCGATGGCGTTGTACGCCTCGTCGTACTTCCCCTTCAGGAACAGGGCCTGCCCGGTCAGGTACGCGGCCTTCGTCCGGGCGTCCTCGGCGAGTAACACCATCTCCAGCCCGTCCGGGTTCGGCTCCTTCCCGCCGGTCCGGGTCAGGGCGGTGAACGTCGGGGCCAGGGCCAGGGCCTCCTCGGCCAGCCTCTGGGCCTTCCCGTACCCCGGCTCGGCCTTCTCCCCGTCCGGGTCGGACCGGGGTTGGAGCAGGTACAGCAGGGCGAGCCGGCAGCGGGCCGTCAGGTACGCCCGGGCGTCGTCGGCCGGGGCGTCGGCCGGCGGCCGGGGGACGGCGTTCAGGTCGCCGACGACCCGGCGGAACAGGTCCGGCCGGCGGTCGTCGGGCAGCGGCAGGTCCTTGGCCGCCAGCACCTGCGACGCCACCGCCCCCGCGAACAGCCGGGCCGAGACGACGGCGTCGTACCCCGGCCGGACCTTGAGGACCGCGTTCAGGGCGTCGACCGGCTTGCCGTCCTCGTACAAGAGGGCCGCCAGCCGGTGCCGGACCCGGTCGGTCGCCGGGTCGGCCGGGAACCGCTCGTCCAGGAACACGGCCAGCCGGACGGCCCGGTCGCGGTCGGCCTTGCGGGCGGCGTCGAGCCGGTCCGGCCCGACCCCGGGCTCGGCGGCGGCGGCCGCGTAGGCGTTGACCGCCAGGGCCCCGGC
>JAIEQN010000101.1 GCA_019747685.1 Gemmataceae bacterium | reverse complement strand
CGGGAATGGGCCAACTCGATGAAGCGCACCGGATCGGCGAACCCGCGGTCCTACTCGGCCTAGCCCCGGACCCACCCTACAGGACGCCCAGCGCCTTCAACTCCTTGTCCCACGGCGGCCGGTACGGGCGGGTGAGCTCGGCGTTCGCCGCTAGGTTGTCGGGCACGGTATTCGTCGCCCAGTCCCAGCGGAGCAACCGGCCGCGCCGCAGCGACTGGTTGGCCAGGTGGCAGGCGACGGCCACGCGGTGCCCGCCGGCCAGGTCCGACACCGGCAACTTCCGCGACCGGATGCAGTCGAGGAAGTTCTGGGCGTGCAGCCGGTACTGCTCCATGCTGTCTCCGGTGGTGTCTTCGATCGCCTCGGTCCGGCCGCGGGCGTCCTTCGGCGGCACCGCGGCGACCGGCCCGCCGGCCGGGTGGCCGTCCTTGACCCCGGGGATTTGGCTCGCCGGCGGCAGGTCGGCGTCGGGCGTCACCTTGAACCCGGTGCGGTCGACGGCCAGTGTCCCGCGGGTGCCATGGAAGGTCAGCCCGTGCCACGGCTTCTCGCCCCGGGCGGCCTCCCGCAGGACGACCGCCGCCGAGAAGCCGCCGCAGTCGAACAGGGCGTCCTGGGTGTCGGGCGTCTCGCCGTTGTCCTGTAATGCGTACCGCCCGCCGACGGACATGACGGACCGCAGCTTGTCTAAACCCAAGACCCAGTCGACGATGTCGAGGCCGTGGGCGGCGAGGTTGGTCATCTGCCCGCCGGCGGTGTCCCAGAACCAGCGGAAGTGGTACAGCCCGCGGAGGGGGTTGTACGCCCGGGCCGGGGCCGGGCCGAGCCACGTCTCCCAGTCCAGCTCGGCCGGGGGCGGGCCGTCCGGCGGCCGGCCGAACCCCGGCATGACGTTCCGCACGGCCCACACCCGAACGGATGTGACCGTACCGAGGTGGCCGCCCCGGATCAGGTCGCGGGCCTTCGCGTAGTGCGGCCCGGACCGCTGTTGGGTGCCGACCTGAACGACCCGCTTGGTCCGGGCCGCCACGGCCTGCATCCACTCGCCCTCGCGGACGAACAGGGTCAGCGGCTTCTCGACGTACACATCCTTACCCGCCGCACAAGCCATCATCGTGAGCAGCGCGTGCCAGTGGTCGGGGGTGGCGACCACCACCGCCTGAACGGCCTTGTCGTCGAGCAGCCGGCGGAAGTCGGGGCAAGCCGCCGCATTCCCGCCGGCGGCCGCGACCCCCTCGGCCAGCCGCCCGCGGTGGCAGTCGGAGACGGCCACCACCTCGGCCCCGGGCAGGTCGCGGAAGATGGCCAGGTGGCCCTTGCCCATCAGCCCGTAGCCGATCAGCCCGACGCCGACGCGGTCGTTCGCCCCGGCGGCCCGGGAGTACGACGCGGCCGACAGGGCGGCCGTCCCGGTGGCGGCGAGGAACGTGCGGCGGTCGGCGGGCATCGCGGTCGGCTCCGAACGGGCTTCCCCGATGGTGGCCGACCTCGCGGCGGAACGCAAGGGGTGATCCTGGTGGCACAGGCCTCCCGGCCTGTGCCACCAAGCCATTACCGGCGGCCCGGCTCGACCCGCAGCACCAGCCAGCCGCGGAGGACGGGGCACGGCGTCTTGTCGTACAGCGGCCCGAGGTACAGGCCCGGGGCCACCTCCCGCAGTTCGTCCCGGGTCTTACCGAGGATCGGCGTGCCGGGCGGGTACTCGACCACCAGGGCCGGCCGGCCGTCCAGCCAGCTCGGGCCGACCTCGTACCGCGACCCGATGGCGTGGACGCCCCCGACCCACCGGTTCACGAACGTCCCGTCCGGCTCGGCCGTCTTCCCCTTCCAGGCGGCGTTCGTCAGCCCGGTGCGGACCGGCCCGCGGCGGTCGGCCAGGCTGACCAGCCGGCCCCGGGCCGCCCCGACCAGCGGCGTCCCGAGGTCCGATTCGAGGAACAGCTCGCGGAGCTGGCCGGCGTCCATCCGCCGCAGGTCCCGCTCGGTCGGGCACCCGCCCGGGTCGGCCGGGGCCGCCAGCGGGGCCAGGAGGAGCAGGCCGGCGGCACACCCGGCGGTCCGGAGAAGGGTCGGTCGCATCGCGTCGTCCGGGTGCGGAACGGGGTGTCCCGCCTCCCCCATCGGCCGCGCCGCGGTGGAGGCTGAACCGGCCCGCCCGCCCGGCCGAGCGGGTACGACCTCGGCCGGGCCGGTCGTAGCGACGGGGCCGGTCCCGCGGCCCGGCCTGCCGCACGGCCCCGCCCGCTTCCGGGTGGCCCGGCTTGTGAGGGCCGGCGGGCTACGGCGGGGCCGGCCGGACCTTGACCTCCCAGGCGACCGGGACGCGGAGCCGCAGCCCGGCGATTGCCTTCATGAGCCGGAACAGGTCGTCGTCCGTCTCGACCGCACCCCACAGGCCCAGGCCCCCGCCCTGCGGGGTGTACAACTCGGCCCGGACGTTCTGGAACCGCGGGTCGGCTTCGAGCGCGGCCCGGACCCGGGGCATCTCCTCCTCGGCGACGGCGAGGTTGGCCCGCTGCCGGGCGGCGCCCCGGATGTCCCGCCCGGCGACGAGGGTGAACGCGGCGGCGGCCGCCAGGAGGACGACCACCGCCACCTTGAAGTCCCGCGACACGTCCCTTCCCCCGCCGGGCTGGTCAGCCGATGCCCACCAGGTCCCAGCCCTTGCGGTACTCCTTGGTGACGAGCCGGGTGGCGGCCTCGTTCCCCGGGAAGGCGAGCTTGGCCGCGTCCCAGGCCAGCTTGGTGCCGGCGAACCGGACGGCGATGTTGCCGAGCAACAGCGTCTCGGTCAGTTGCCCGGCGTAGTCGAAGTTGCTCGACGCCATCCCGGGCTTGCCGGCCTTGATCGCCTCCGCCCACTCGGCCTTCATGAACTTGTCGATGTCACGGTCGTTGTCGACGCCCCGGGTCGCCTTCTCCGGCCGGGTCGTGTCAACCCCGGCGAAGTCCTTCTCGGGCGTTAGCCGGAACTTGGCCCCGTAGTCGTTCGGGCTGTACAGCGTCCCCTTGTCGCCGACCAGGATGGAGCCGCTGTCGGCCGCCTGCTCGCCCTTCTGCAAGAGCTTGCCGATGACCTCGTCCGGCGGCAGCACCCGCTTGCCGTCGCGGGCGCCCTCGTACCAGTGCAGGGTACACGCCGGCAGGTCGCCGCGGGCCGGGAAGTGGTAGTGGATGACGCCCCAGGCCGGGTACGTCTCCGGGTTGATGGCCCCGGCCTCGGCCGTCACGTAATCCGGGGCGCCGAGCTGGAGCGCCCGGAAGGCCATGTTGGCGGTGTGGCAGCCCATGTCGCCCAGGGCACCCGTCCCGAAGTCCCAGTACCCCCGCCAGTCGTGCGGGTGGTAGGCCGGGCGGCCGTTCTCCATCGTGCGGACCGCATACGGCCGCATCGGGGCCGGGCCGACCCACTCGTCCCAGTGGACGTGCCCGGGGACCGGGGCGGTGGGCGGCTTGGCGACCACGTCCGGGGCCTGCTTCCAGTACTTGAACGGACGGTTGGTCCAGACGTGGGCCTCGCGGACCGGCCCGAGCGTCCCGGCCTGGACCAGCTCGACCGCCCGGCGGAGGCCGTTCAGGGCCGACCCCTGGTTGCCCATCTGGGTGCAGACCTTCTGCTTCCGGGCCAGCTCCTTCAACGCCCGGGCCTCGAAGACGGTATGGGTCAGCGGCTTCTGGACGTAGACGTGCTTGCCGGCCCTCATGCACAGGGAGGCGGCCGGGGCGTGGTGGTGGTCCGGGGCCGAGACGACGACGGCGTCGATCCCCTTGCCGGCCTCGTCGATCATCTTCCGGTAGTCGAAGTACTTCTTCGCCGTCGGCCACGTCGCCGCCCGCTTGTCCAGCCGCCCGTCGTCGATGTCGCACAGGGCGGCCACGTCCATGACCAGGGCCGCCTGCTCGATGTCGCTGGCCCCCTTCCCGCCGGGGCTGCCCACCCCGGATCCGATCCCGGCCACGCGGATTTTGTCGTTCGCGCCGGCGGCCCGGACGACCGAGTGAACCGACCCGGTGAACAGGTAGCCGAGCGGGGCGGCCCCGAGCTGGAGGGCCCGGCGGCGGGAGAGGCGGACGGCCATGACGGGCTCCGGACGAGGGGAGAGGGTCGCGGGATCGATCACCAGGGCTTCGCCCTGGGCTGACGGAACCGGCCCTTCGGGCCGGCCGACACCGCCGCGGGCTGAAGGCCCGCGTCATCATAGCCCAGGCCACCGGCCTGGGGAACAACCACCCGGGCGACCAGCCAGTTCCCCCCGGCCACGGTCTCGGGTAACATGAACGGCTCACCCTGACCGCGCCGCGAGCCGCCGATGACCCGCCCCGCGTCCGCCCTGACGGCGGCCCTCCTCGCCGTCCTCGGCCTCGGCGGGCTGACGCCCTCGGCCCGCCCGGCGGCCGACGCCCCCGAGTTCGGCATCGAACGCTACGAGCCGATCACCACGTCCGCCGTGGTCGGCTTCCCGGACCCCCCGCCGCCGTATGTGGTCCGTCGGGTGATGCCGAACTACCGACCCGGCTTCCCGGTCGTCGTCCGGGCCGTCCCCGGGACCGACCAACTCCTCGTCGTCACCCAGCCCAGCCCCTACGCCCCGACCGTCCTCAGCCGCATCAAACACGACCCGGCCGCGGCCGACCGGGACGCCGTGAAGGTGATGGACCTGCCGGCCGGCGGGGTCGCCTACGACCTCACCTTTCACCCGAAGTTCGCCGACAACGGCTACCTCTACCTCGGCTGGAACGGGCCACTCACCCCCGGCGGCAAGAAGCACTCGCAGATCACCCGGTACACGATGGCCCGGACGCCGCCCTACGCCCTCGGCCCGGCGTCGGCCCAACCCGTCATCGCCTGGGAGTCCGACGGCCACAACGGGGCGGCCGTCTGCTTCGGGACCGACGGCGACCTGTACGTCACCAGCGGCGACGGCACCTCCGATTCGGACACCAACCTGACCGGCCAGCGGACCGACCTGCTGCTGGCTAAGGTGCTGCGGATCGATGTCGATCACACCGCGGACGGCAAGCCGTACTCCGTCCCGAAGGACAACCCGTTCGTCGGCGACGGGCGGTTCGCCCCGGAGACGTGGGCCTACGGCCTCCGCAACCCGTGGCGGATCGCCGCCGACCCCCAGACCGGCCACGTCTGGGTCGGCAACAACGGCCAGGACCTCTGGGAACAGGCGTACCTCATCCGGAAGGGCGAGAACTACGGCTGGAGCGTGATGGAGGGCAGCCACCCGTTCTACCCGAACCGCGCGGCCGGGCCGACGCCGTTCAGCAAACCGACCGTCGAGCATCATCACTCCGAAGCCCGGTCGCTCACCGGCGGGGTCGTCTACCACGGCACGAAGCTACCCGAGTTGAAGGGGGCCTACGTCTACGGCGACTACTCGACCGGCCGCATCTGGGCCGTGAAGCACGACGGCGACAAGATCGTCTGGCACAAGGAACTCGCGGTCAGCCCGATGCGGATCACGGCGTTCGCCCTCGACCCGGCCGGCGAGTTGCTCATCTGCGACCACGCCGCGGCCCGGGCCGGCGGGTTCTCCACCCTGGAGCCGAACCCCAAGACGACCGCCGACCCGTTACCGCGAACGCTGACTGCCGGCGGCCTGTTCGACTCGGTGAAGGACCACCGGCTCAAGCCGGGGGCATTACCCTACTCGGTGAACGCCCCGTTCTGGTCGGACGGGCTGGTCAAGGAGCGGTATCTCGTCCTGCCGCCGGGCGGGGCGGTCGGGTACAGGCGGGAGAACGGCTTCGAGTTCCCGGACAAGACGGTGGTGGTCAAGAGCTTCGCCGTCGAAGAGCGCGAGGGGGACCCGGCCAGCCGGCGGTGGGTGGAAACCCGGTTCCTGACCAAGCAGGGCGGCGAGTGGTACGGGTACAGCTACGTCTGGAACGAGACCGGGACGGACGCGACACTCGTGCCGGCCGGCGGGACCGACCGGACGCTGACGGTCGCCACCCCGGCCGGGCCGCGGCAGCAGGTCTGGCACCTCCCGAGCCGGGCCGAGTGCATGGTCTGCCACAGCCGGGCGGCCAACTTCGTTCTCGGCCTGTGCGAGCCGCAACTGAACAAGAGCCACACCTACCCGAACGGCCGGTCGGAGAACCAGTTGTCCATGCTGGAACGGCTCGGCCTCCTGCGGCTCGACGGCCAAACCACGCCGCGGCCCGGGACCGGCGACCGGCTGCCCCTGCCGCCGGCCGAACTCGGCCGGCTGGTCGACCCCGACGACCCGGCGAACGACCTCGGGCTGCGGGCCCGGTCGTGGCTGCACGCCAACTGTTCGGCGTGCCACGTCGAAGCCGGGGGCGGGAACGCCCGGATGAACCTGGCCTTCGGCACCCCGCCGCACAAGATGTTGACCGTCGGCGAGAAGCCGGTCCACGACGGCTTCGGCCTGGCCGACGCCCGGCTGATCGCCCCGGGGTCGCCCGACCGGAGCGTGCTGGTCCACCGGGCCGCGACCCGCGGCCGGGGCCAGATGCCGCCGCTGTCGAGCAACCGCCCGGACGCCGCCGGGGTGGAACTGCTGAAGGCGTGGTGCCGGTCGCTCGGGAAGTGACCACCGGCCACGGCGACGGCCCGCGGTTTGCGTACGCTCCGGGCGTTGCCCTCCCCGGAGCCACCCATGAACCCGCCCGCCGCCAAGTACCGCGTCCTGGTCGTGGACGACAACCGGGACGCGGCCGACTCGATGAGCGACCTGCTGGCCCGGGCCGGGTTCGCGGTCGAGACCTGCTACGACGGCCCGGCCGCGGTGGCGGCCGCCGGCAAGAGCCGCCCGGACGCCTGCCTGCTGGACATCAACATGCCGGGGATGGACGGGTACACGCTCGCCCGGCAGCTCCGGGACCTGTGCCCGGACCGGCCGCCGCTGTTCGCCACCATGACCGCCTACGAGGATTATTCCCACCTGGAGAAGGCGGCCGACGCCGGGTTCGACCTCCAGTTCACCAAGCCGGCCGACCCGGCCGAGGTGGCCCGGGAGCTGGAGGACC
>JAIEQN010000754.1 GCA_019747685.1 Gemmataceae bacterium | reverse complement strand
TGGGCCGACCGGGACATGCCGGTCCTCCAGCAGGTGCGGGAGAAGTTCGAGCGGGAGCGGCCGCTCCAGGGGCTGCGGATGGCCGCCTGCCTGCACGTCACCGCCGAGACGGCCAACCTGGTCCGGGCCCTGCGGGCCGGCGGGGCCGACCTCCTGCTGATCGCCTCCAACCCGCTCTCGACCCAGGACGACGTGGCCGCCAGCCTCGTGGCCGACTTCGGCATCGGGGTGGCCGCGATCCACGGCGAGAAGCCGCAGACGTACTACAAGCACGTGGCCATGGCCCTCGACCACCGGCCGCACGTGACGATGGACGACGGGGCCGACCTCGTCTCGGCCATGGTGTTCATCGCCCTCGACCGGCTCTCCGCCTTCAGCGAGAACCAGAAGCCGGTCCGGGACTGGGCCGAGAAGCTGTCCGCGGCCGACCGGAAGAACGCCTTCAAGGACGTGATCGGCAGCATGGAGGAGACGACGACGGGCGTGATCCGGCTGCGGGCGATGGAGAAGGACGGGGTCCTCCAGTTCCCGGTGGTGGCGGTCAACGACGCCGAGACCAAGCACTTCTTCGACAACCGGTACGGGACCGGCCAGAGCACCATCGACGGGGTCATCCGGGCGACCAACATGCTGATCGCCGGCAAGCAGGTGGTGATCGCCGGGTACGGCTGGTGCGGCAAGGGCGTCGCCCTTCGGGCCCGGGGGCTGGGTGCCCACGTGATCGTCACCGAGGTCAACCCGGTCCGCGCGCTGGAGGCGGCGATGGACGGGTTCCAGGTGATGCCGATGGCCCAGGCGGCGACCAAGGGCGACCTGTTCATCACCGTCACCGGGAACAAGCACATCATCGGCAAGGAGCACTTCGAGGTGATGAAGCACGGGGCGATGGTCTGCAACAGCGGCCACTTCGACATCGAGCTGGACCTCGTCGCCCTCAACGGCATGACCGAGACGATGACCCCGGGGGTCCGGCACGAGGTGGACGAGTACCGGCTGAAGTCGGGCAAGACGATCTACGTCATCGGGTCCGGGCGGCTGGTCAACCTGGCGGCCGCCGAGGGGCACCCGCCGAGCGTCATGGACATGAGCTTCGCCACCCAGGCCCTGGCGACCGAGTACTGCGTGAAGAAGAAGGGGGCGCTGCCGAACGCGGTGATCCCGGTCCCGCGGGAGGTGGAGGAGTGGGTGGCCACGGCCAAGCTGGCGTCGATGGGGATCGAGGTCGACGTGATGACGGCCGAGCAGAAGAAGTACGGCGAGAGCTGGGAACACGGGACGTGACCGGCCCCGGCGAGCGGGGGGCGTCAGCCCCCCGAGTGGGGAACTGTGCCGGCGGGCGGGTGTTGATCGGACGCCTGCCCGCCGGTATCGTTGGGAGTGGGTTCTGGGCGTCTTGGGTCACGCCCAGCCCGCTCTCGGTATCTCGTCATGTGGTGGATCGACCACCCGCGCGGGCGTGTCTGGGCCGGCCGCCACGAGCGGTTCGGGCCGGTCGTATTCGACCCGGCCGACCAGGCGGGTGTACCGCCGAACTGCGTGCGGCTGTTCATCGCCTTCGAGGCCCGAACCGCGGTCTGCCTCCGCGAACACACCCGGGCTCTCATCGCCCGGTCGGCCGACGCGGTCACGCTGCGACAAGCCGTTGACGCCTACTTCCGGACTAGGTCGCTCCGGCGGCCGGACCCGCCCCACTGGCTTCCGTCCCACGTCCGTCCCGCGGTCCCGGCGGCGGTCCGTCGCCCTGTACTCGTAGCCGCAGCACCCGCGGACGGGCGTCCGATTTGTCGGCGGTGTCGGTCCCTCATTCCGGCCGCTCGGTTGGAGGCCGTTCCGCACGCGACCCTCTGCGTCATGTGCCAGGCCGAGGCGGAACGCGACCCGACCGACGCCAACCTGAGCGGCGAATTCTGCCCACGGTGCGCTGCGAACGGATTCCGGTCGCAGTGGGTGTGGAAGCGGCCCAGGGACGGGGGTCAGTTGGGCGAGTTCCTCGGTTGCAGCCGTTACCCGCACTGCCACTACAAGGTCTGCCGGTGAGCTTGGGCCGGTGCCCGTTCGCACAACCCGCTGCTCGGCCCGACTCGCCGGACGGGGCCGGGCCGGTAGAACGGAACCGGGGGCGTCGTGCCGGGCGGGTGTCGGTCGGTGAGGACTCCCCCCTCCTGCCTCGGGGCCTACCCATGCTCCGCTACGCCGTCGTCTTCCTGATCGTGGCGATCATCGCGGCCGTGTTCGGGTTCGGCGGGATCGCCGGCGAGGCCGTCTGGATCGCCAAGATCCTCTTCTTCCTGTTCCTGATCCTGTTCGTGGTGTCGCTGGTCCTGGGCCGGCGGGGCGGGCCGACCGTCTGACCGGCCGGAAGCCTCACACCACCCGGAGGGCGGCCCGGGCCGGCGGGTCGCCGCGGTAGACCGACCGGATGCGGTCCCGGGTCAGCCCGAGGACCTTGTCGAACCGGCTCAGCTTCAGCCCGTCCAGGCCGGCGTCGTAGTCGGCCAGGTGGTCCAGCATCCCCACGTCCGACCGGACCTCCCGGTCGATCTCCCGCCGCAACAGCCACCGCACCAGCCGCAGGCCGCCGGCCGGGCCGGGGTACCGCGACTTGGCGTAGGTGATCGACACCACCCGCGTCGTCTTCTCGTCCACCGGGACGAAGAAGATGTACAGCCGCCACCGGACCATCGCCTCCCGGGTGCCGTCGGGCGAGGTCCACCAGTGGTCGAACACCGAGTAGACCGGCGAGAAGTGGGTCGTCCAGTCGTCGTGGAAGGTGTCGCCGGGGCGGACCCCGAGGAGCCGCCGGATGACCGGGTTGAGCCGCTTCGTCGGGCCGCTGTTGACCACCCGGACGGTCGTGTCGGCCGGCTCGAACCGGACGTGGACCTCGTGCATCCGGTCGAGGTCGTAGCCGAAGGTCTGGTGGACGGTCCCGCTGTGCTCGATCTCGTTGAAGTTGTCGACGGCCAGCTCCAGCGGGGCCGGGATGGTGTGCCGCAGGGTGCAGATGGGCAGGTAGCCCGGCATGGCCACGTCCGGGAAGGCCGTCCGGCTGCCCCGGTTGCGGGCCCAGATCAGGCCGTGGTCTTCCCGCACGTCGTAGCTGGTGGTGCAGGTGTGCAGCTTCGGGCTGCCCGGGCTCTCGCCGTTCCCGCAGGCGTCGAACGTCCAGCCGTGGTACCGGCAGCGGAGCCGGTCGCCGACGACCTCGCCGACGCTCAGCTTCAGCCGCCGGTGCGGGCACGCATCCGCCACCGCCCCGAGGCCGCCCGCGGCCGTCCGGAACACGGCGATGCCGTGGCCGTCGAGCATCACCCCGACCGGCTTCCGCCGCACCTCCCGGGAGAACAGGACCGGGTGCCAGTGGTCCAGCACGGCCATCGGGGCGACTCCACAGTACGAACCGTCCACCTCGTATCGGCCGGCCCCGCCCGCCGGGTTGACCCGAACGGTACGGCCTGCAAATCCACCGCCGGCCGCGGGGCGTACAATGTCGGGATGTTCACCGGCTTGGTACAGGCCCTCGGCACCGTCCGGGCGGCCGAGGACGACGGGCACGGCGGCCGCCGGTTCGGGGTCGCGGAGCCGTCGCTCGCCCCCGACCTGACCGTCGGGGAGAGCGTGGCGGTGAACGGGGCGTGCATGACCGTCACCGCCCGGCACGCCGACTGGTTCCTGTTCGAGGCCGGGCCGGAGAGCCTGGCCAAGACGACGCTGGCCGACCTGAAGCCCGGCGACCGGGTGAACCTGGAGCGGGCCCTGCGGGCCGGCGACCGGCTCGGCGGGCACTTCGTCACCGGCCACGTCGACGCCGTCGGCCGGGTGGCCGAGCGGACGCAGGCGGGCGAGTGGGAAACCGTCTGGTTCCGGTTCCCGCCGGCGTTCGGCGAACTGCTGGTCGAGAAGGGTTCCGTCGCGGTGGACGGGGTCAGCCTGACGGTGGTGGACGCCCTGTCGGACCGGTTCAGCGTCATGCTGATCCCGCACACCCGCGAGCACACCACGCTCGGCGAACGGCCGCCGGGCAGCGGGGTGAACCTGGAGTTCGACCTGCTCGCCAAGCACGTCCGGAAACTGGTGAAAGGCAACTAGGATTGGCCGCAGATGGCGCAGACAAACGCAGATCGATCAAGAGTTTTTTCTGATTTGCGTTCAATCTGCGTCATCTGCGGCCTCTATTGGTCATCATGAGCGAATCCGACGATTCGAAGCCCGACTCACCGACCGCGAGCGTCCCGTCCCCGCGGCAGACGCTGACGTACCTCCGCCGGCTCTTCGACGGGGTCGGGCTGGAGCCGAAGAGCAAGCTCGGCCAGAACTTCCTGATCGACCTGAACCTGATCGACCTGTTGGTTCGGGCGGCCGAACTCGACCGCTCCGACGCGGTGCTGGAGGTCGGCACCGGCACCGGCTCGTTGACCGGCCGGCTGGCCGAGCGGGCCGGGCGGGTGGTCACGGTCGAGGTGGACAAGCAACTCCACCCGATTGCCCGGCAAGTGGTCGGCGACCGGGCCAATGTCCGGTACGTCCTCGGCGATTGCCTGTCGAGGAAGAACGAGCTGAACCCGGACATGGTGGCGGCCTGGGACGAGGCCGCGGCCGCCCCGGGCATCGCCCGCCGCAAGCTGGTGGCGAACCTCCCCTACGTCATCGCCACCCCGCTGATCGGCAACATCCTCGTCGCCGGTATCCCAGTCGAGCGGATGGTGGTCATGGTCCAGTGGGAGATCGCCGAGCGGCTACGGGCGGCGGTCGGGACGAAGGACTACAACGCCCTGAGCGTGCTGGTCCAGGGCGTCGCCGACGTGGAGGTGGTGCGGAAGGTCCTGCCGTCGAACTTCTACCCCCGGCCGAAGGTCGATTCGGCCATCGTGAAGATCACCCCGAACGTCGAGAAGCGGGCCAAGGTCGGCGACGTGCCGCGGTTCCGGGCGTTCCTGCGGGACCTCTACACCCACCGCCGGAAGAACCTCCGGCAGGCCCTGGCCGGGTGGCCGTCCGGCCGGCTGGATAAGGACGTGGTGGACGCGAAGCTGGAGGAATTGGGCATCCCCGGCACGGTCCGGTCGGAGGCCCTGGACATCGACCAACACTTGAGGCTGTGCGCCGCGTTCATGACGTGACGAAGCCCACGGACTTGCCGTCCGTGGGCTTGGGTGGTCACATCGGGGTCGTGCTTAGCGGCTGACCACCCGGTAGTCGTAGCTGTCGCGGTCGCCGAGGCTCAGCGCCTTGTGGAAGACGGCCCGGCCGTCGGCCCCGCCGAGGTACAAGTACCACTTCCCGGCCGGCAGGCTGACGTCGAACTCGCCGAACTGGTTGGCGGTGACGTACTCCCGCCGGTCCATCTGGTCGGCGTTGACGAACACCAGCTTGGCGGCCGCCCGCGGGGTGAGCTGGTCGGGGTTCACCACCTCGCCCCGGACGGCCACCGAACTGCTCCGCGACGTGGTCTTGTCCGGCCGCAGCCGCGGGGTGCCGGCCGGGCCGGTCCGCGGGAAGCTGTTCATCTCGCCCGGCGGGCGGGCCGGCATGTTCTGCGGCGGGATGGTGGCGTTGTCCTGGGAGATGGTCGGCGGGTTGGCCGGGAGCTGCTCGATCTGCGGACCGGCGGCCGGCGGCAGCGGCGAGCTGGCCGTCGGCGGGCAGGCCGGCTCCGGCGGGTAGTAGTAGGTGACGACCGGCTGCCGGACCGTGACCGGCCGGAGGGTGGTCACCGGGACCATCGCGCACCGCTCGACGTAGCTGGTCACCGAGTTGCACCGCGACCGCAGCCGGTACGAGGTAGTCGGCACCGACACCCGCTGCGGGCAGCCGGTGCACGGGTCGTAGTACGTCGCGTACCGGCACTCCTGCACCGGCTCGTAGTAGTAGCTGGTCACGTTCCGGGTGACCGCCTCGTAGTACGACTTGCGGACCATCTCCGTCACCGGCTGGTAGTAGCACCGCTGGACGTAACTGATCTGCATCTGGGGCTGGGGGCACGGCTGCGGGCAGGCGGCCGGGGCGCTGTAGCTGGTGCTCGGCCGGTTGCAGTCGTGGCAGCAGACCTGGAACACGTTGTTCCAGGCCGCCGGGGCGGTCCCGGCCGACCCGACTAGCCCGCACGCGGCGAGGGCTAGGGCGACCGGCAGTCGCGGTCCGAAGGTCATGGCGGCGGTCTCCCGGGTGAAGGGGTCCGGTCCCGGCGACGGCCGGGGCGTCCGGTGTCCGGGTGTGCCCACGCAACCCCCGGCCCGAACGGTCACGCACTTCACCTTAAGGCCCGGCCGAGTGTCCTCAACCCGATTCCGCGCCCGGCACAACCCAAAGCCGCGGCCGGCACCGGCACAGCCGGTAAGGCCGGTGCATCCCACAGGAACTCGCCAGCTTCCGCCGGAATCCGGGGTCGGGGGGGACTGGGGGTTTGCATTGTAAGAAGGAAAGCCCGGCAATCTGGGCGGTCGCCGGCCGGCGGCGGAACGGTTAGCCGGGCCGAGCCGCCTCGCCCGTCTGGGCCAGGTGGGCGTCCAGGGCGACCCCGAACTTGACGTGGTACTTGCGGGAGGCGAACGACAGCTCGTCGTTCGGCAGGAGGGCCGCCCGCCGCACCTTCTGCCCGTTCACCCGGGTCCCGTTGGTGCTCCCCAGGTCCCGGAGCAGGAGCAGCCCGTCCGTCTTGACGATCACGCAGTGCAGCTTCGACACGCCCTTGTGGGCGAGCCGCACGTCGCACCCGTCGTCCCGGCCGACCAGGGACAGGTCCTTCTCCAGGTCGATCGGCGGGTCGCCGTCGGCCGACACGAGCCGGGCACGCATGGGGCGGTGTGAGTGGCTAGTGTGAGTGTGAGGGGAAACCCGGCAGCCCGTCCCGCCGCGGTATTCCACACCCTCACACTAGTCACTCACGGCGCCCGCGTCACTTCTTCCCGGCCGCGGCCGCCGCCTTCGCGGCCAGGGCGGCGGCGTGGTCGTACCGGGCCGGCACCGCCCGGGCGGCCGGCCGCTCCTGGAAGGCAGTCCAGGC
>JAIEQN010000377.1 GCA_019747685.1 Gemmataceae bacterium | reverse complement strand
TCCCACGCCGCCAGGGCGTCGAACGCCTCGGCGGCCGAGGCGTACCGGTCGTCCGGCCGCTTGGCCAGCAGGGTGTGGACCACCCGGGCCAGCCCGGCCGGGACCTCCGGCCGGACCGCGTCGACCCGGACCGGCTCCCGGGTCTGCTGCCAGATCAGCTTCTGGGCGGCCCGGCCGTCCGGGAACAGCGGCTGGCCGGTCAGCAGGAAGTACAGGGTGGCCCCGAGGGAGTACAGGTCGGCCCGGTGGTCGACCGCCGAGCTGTCCACCGCCTGTTCCGGGGCGACGTAGTCGGCCGTCCCGAGGACCGTCTTGTTGTCCAGCAGCTTGGTGATCCCGTCCGGCCCGTCGGCGTCCGACCGGACCAGCCCGAGGTCCAGAATCTTGACCACCCCGGACCGGTCGACCAGCAGGTTGGCGGGCTTGATGTCCCGGTGGACGAACCCCTGCTCGTGGGCGTGTTGCAGGCCGAAGAGGACCTGCCGGGCGTAGTGGACGGCCGCCCCGACCGGCAGCGGCCCGCCCCGCGAGGCCATCGCCTGCAGGCTGACCCCGTCCACGTACTCCATCACCAGGTACAGCAGCCGGCCGTCCTGGCACAGGTCGAACACCCGGACCACGTTCGGGTGGTCGAGGGTGCCGGCCGCCCGGGCCTCCCGGACGAACCGCTCGCGGGCGACCGGGTCGTCGGTCGCGGCCACCGACAGCACCTTGACCGCCACCAGCCGCCGCATCGCCGCGTGCTCGGCCAGGAACACCTGGCCCATCCCCCCGGACCCGATCTGGTCGAGGATCAGGTACCGGCCGAGGTGGAACCCCTTGTACTTCCCGGCGGCCAGCTTGCCGGCGTGGAACCGGGTGATCATCCCGGCGTCGGCCAGCCGGTCGAGCAGGGCGGCCGGGGTGTCCGGGCGGTGGCCGGACGCGGCCAGCCCGGCCAGGAACCCGGCCAGCCGCTCCGGCGGGACCAAGCCGCTCTTCTTCAGCCGGTCGGTCAGCTCGGGGATGGTGGCGGGTGGCGGCATGCGGCGGGGGGAGGAGTTCGGGACCGGCCGGGGGTTTTCGTACCGGAAGCATAGAACACGCCCGGGGGTCGCGGGGAAATTCGTCCGAAATCGCCCGGGACGCCGCCGCCCCGGCCGGTGACGTACTACGGTCCCGGGGAGGCGCCGCCCCGGGCCGGACGGAGGAGTTCGCGTGCCGCCAGAGACTTGTGGCCCCGCCGCCAACCGCCGCCGGCCGCCGGGTCGGTCTGGGGTGGCCGCGGTCGAGTTCCTGCTCGTCTTCTCCGTCCTCCTCTTCCCGCTGACCGTCGGGCTGCTGGAGGTCGGGCGGCTGGTCCAGGTCCAGCAGATCGTCAGCAACGCCGCCCGGGAGGGGGCCCGGATGGCCGCCCAGGGGTTCACCGTCAACAGCAGCGGCGACCCGACCCAGATCAAGGTGAGCACCGGCACCCCGAACGTCCGGGACGTGGTCTTCCAGTACCTCCGGGCGTCCGGGCTGACTAACCTGGAGCTGGCCGACATCGAGGTCACGTTCGCCTTCACCACCCCGCGGACGACCGCCTACGTCCGGACGGCCGCCGACCCGATCGACACCAGCTACCCGGCCGGGACGTACCCGCCGGACCCGTGCTACGGGGAGAAGAACCAACTGTTCACCGTCCGGGTGAAGGTCAAGAACTGGGCCAAGGTGCGGTGGACCAGCCTGGGGATCATCAACCCGTCCGAGGTGGGCTTCACCGTCACCTGGCGGATGCTGATCGACGACCCGTTCACCGTGAACGAGACCCTGCCGACCCTCTGACCCCCCCTTTCGGAGAACGACCCGATGCGACCCGCCGCCCGCCGCGCCCCGGCCCGCCGGGGGGCCGCCCTGGTCGAGACCGCCCTGGTCCTGCCGGTCCTGTTGTTGTTCCTGTTCGCGGTGTTCGAGTACGGGCGGTTCCTGCTCGTCCTGCACGCCACCAACAACGCCGCCCGGGACGCCGCCCGGTACGCGGTGGTGAACGGCAACTGCCCGCCGGACCGGGTGGCCGAGACCAAGGCGGCCATCCTCGGCTACGCGACCACCCGGATGGGCGGGACCCACGCCCAGCTCCGGGACTTCCGGGTGGCCGTCTACCCGTGCGACCAGGCCGGGTTCGCCGAGTCCCCGCCGCGGGTCATCCCGAAGTCGCTGACCACCGGGGTGGCGGCCGACCCGTTCAACGACGCCGACACCAACAACCCGGCCTGGAACGCGGCCGTGTTCACCGAGCGGGTGGCGGTGACGATCCGGGGGACGTACCGCCCGGCCGTCCCGACCGGGATCGACCTGGGGTGGGTGAACCTCCGCATCTTTCCGGCCGCGATCGACATCAACGTGACGGCGGTGATGGGGAGTGAGGGGTAGTCCGTTCATGTCATGCCCGGTCATGCGGTCCGGGCGGCGGATCGGGCGTAACGGCTGATCGACACTTTGGGTTACGGCTCGGGCCGGGCGAAACGGCCGGATGCCACCCCCCCCCTCGTTTTGCAACGCGACGAATTCGCTGGAAATCCCAGCGAATCGTCACGACCGCCCTGTCATGCTCGCCGGTCCGGCCGGCCACAATCCTCGCCCCGGTCGTCGGTTCGGTGCCGACCGTCGCAGTACCGGACCCGCTCATGCTCGGCCTCGCTCGCTTTGCGGTCCTACAGTCCGCCCGAACCGGACCCGATGCCCGGTCCGCAATATCTGGATTTTAGTACACTAGTGCTTCGTGTGCCAGGTTGGTTGCGGCCGGGCCGCCGGTCACACCCGGCCGGGCCGGTGGGGCAGCAGCGGCCCGGTGTGACCCCAACGGGGTCACCGGGAATAGCCCGGGGTGACAACCCCGGGTCCGCGGCCGACCGAGCATTCGTAGCCCCGAAGGGGCGACCCGCAGGTCCGGCCGGGTCGCCCCTTCGGGGCTACGGGCCAATGCCATCCTCGATACCCGGGGCTGTCACCCCGGGCTATTGCCGGACGCCCCTCCGGGGCGGCATCGGCCCGGGTCACGGCTTCGGCGGGGCAGCCGGAATCCACGGCGGCCGGGTCGGGGCCGGCATCTCCCCGGGTAATTGCCCGGCCGAAGGATTCTGGCGGGACCGTTCGCGGCCGGCGGGTGTCGGGTTGGGGGGCGGAAGTTTTTCGTCTTCGGATTTTTTCCCGAATCGGACTCCGACCGGGCGTCGTCTGACCGTCCGACCGCCCTTCGGACCGCCCCCGCCCGCTTCGCCCCCGTCCGCCCGCCGACCCAGGAGAGGGAACGCATGTTCTCCGTCCGTTCGCTGCGCTGCGCGATCCTGACCGGTCTGTCCTACGTCCGCAAGATCAACACCCGCCGGCCGTCTCGCCCCGGACCCCGGCCCCGGTTCCGCCCCGGGGTGGAAGCGTGCGAGGCCCGGGAGGTCCCGGCCACCTTCTTCTGGCGGGGCGACCGGAGCGGGGGCTACCCCGGGGACCCGACCAACTGGGGGCTGAGCGAGACCAACCCGTCCCTCCGGGCCAGCGTCCAGCCGTCGAGCGCCGACGACCTGGTGTTCAAGGGGACGGTGTCCAACCTCGGGTGCATGAACCTCGGGTTCGGCTCCTCGTCGTACAAGTCGATCCTGATCACCGGCGGGTACACCGGGACGGTGAACACGTCGAACGCCCTGACCTTCCATTCGTTCACCCTGGCCGCCCCGCTGGCGACGTACAACCCGTCGGCCGATCAGACGGTCGACACCCTCTTCTCCTGGACCCAGGGGACGCTGGGCGGCCCCGGCAAGGTGATGCACCTGACCAGCGGGACGGCGACCGTCACCCCCGGGGCCGGCCTCACCCTCCAGTCCGGGATGGGGCTGAGCTTCGAGGGGTCGGTCGCCGGGACCGTCTCGACCGGGACGCTGAACTTCGCCTCGGCCAAGAGCATCCTCGTCAAGGGCAGCAGCACCCTGTCCCTGACGAACCTCGCCCTCGCGGGGGCCGGCCTCGAGCCGGTCGTCGTGGCGGCCGGGAGCACCGCGACGTTCCGGGCCAAGAACGTCCTCTCCGCCGCCGGGCTGAAGGTCGACGGGGGCACCGCCCGGATCGAGGGGGGCGGCACGGTCAAGTTCACCGGGGTCGCCGTCGCCGGCGGTGCCGACGGCGTGTTACAATCCGGTGGGGACTTCTACCTCGAGCACGGCACCACCCTCGAAGTGGCGATGGGGAAGAACGTAAACATCGCCGGCGGTCGATTCCACACGGTGGCCAAGGACGGCAACCGGCTCCAGCCGGAGGCGATCATCAAGGGGAACATGGAGGCCGACGGTTCCTATGTCGCCATCACCTTCGAAAACGGGGATCAAGCCGGCCAGTACGGCACGCTCAAGGTGGACGGCTGGGTGAACTGGGTGCGTGGCGACTACCACACGAGCGTCGACCCGGCCGCCGGCCAAACGACGTGCGACCGGTGGTACTCGACCGGTGAATTCCGGGTGTTCGGGATCGCCGGTTCTGTGGTCCCGATCGGCAACGCCGCCGTGGGGAACACCTACACCGTCCTGAAGTCGGACGTTGCGGTCAACACCATCGGGCCCGACCCCGCCGCGAGGCCGACGATCGGTGGGGAGTCCGTCTTCGGGCGGTCCTGGGCCTGGCTGGCCCCGGGCGGCGGTGCAGAATGGAAAATCCAGCGAGTGGCAGTTGCTTGAGAGCCCGACACCACCCACACCGGCGGGAGGAACGAAGGATGATACCCCTGATGATAACGGCTGTGGCCTGGGCTCCGCCGTCGGTCGCCCCCCCGCCCCGCCCGGCCGAGGACCCCCCGGCCCCCCGGGTGGCCCGGCAGACGTGCTGCCCGGGGGTGGTGACGGCCGTCGACGGCCGGTCCGTCACCATCCGCGGGTTCGACCGGCGGGACGACGTGGTCGACCACCAGCGGGGGCTGTACTTGGTGTCGGTTGCCGGCCGGCCGGCGGTCCTGTGCACCAAGATCGAGGTCGCCCGCCACCTGCTCACCCTGACCCTGCCGAACGGTGACCGGGCCGTGTTCCGGCGGGAGGACATGCCCGAGCGGCGGTTCCCGGTCAACGACTACCTGGCCGCCGGCGGGCACCACCCGTGGGAATCGTCCGGGAACTCGTACCGGCTGGCCGACCTCCAGGTCGGGGACGAGGTGGTGTTGGAACTGGAGGGGGAGGGCCCGGAGGGGGTCGTCCGGGCGGTCCGGATCGACCGCCGGCCGGGCGGGCGGGTGCCGCCGGCCCCGGCCAACGAGCCCGGCGACCCGCGGGCCTGGCACCTGCAGGCGAACGCCTACCAGGACTGGGAGGAGCGGGGCATCCCGCTGCCGGACCACCTGGACCCCGAGAAGCAGATCGCCGCGGCCCTGCAACGCATTCAGGAGCGCGCGGCCCGCGACCGGCTGGCCCCGCCGCCCCGGGCGGTCGAGCGGGCGGCCGGTCCGGACCTCAAGCCGAGGGAGCCACTACTCGGACACTCCGGCGAGGTCACGGCGGCCGACGCCAACTCGATCACCGTCCGGGGGTTCCGCTACGGCTGCCAGGGGGGGAACGGCGGCCGGATGATCGCCGGCGGCACCGTGTTCGTGAACCAGGGCAACCCGCTGGTGGTGTTCTTCGAGGACCGGGCGGTCGTCTGCACCATGCTCCGGCAGTCCCGGACGCTGCTGGCCCTGACCCTGCCGAACGGGGACGACATGTTGTTCTGGCGGATGGACCAGCCGGCCCTCCGGTTCCGGTACGACCCGGCCGCCGCCGGCGGGCGGCCGCTCCCGAAGTCGATGAGCTACCGGCCGTGGGATGTCCGGGTCGGGGACGAGGTGTCGATCGAGTGCCGGCCGGTCGGGGACGAGGACGTGTGCTGCGGCATCTGCATTTGGCGGCGGCCGGGGGGGTTAGTTCCGCCGGCCCCCGGCGAGGATGCGGACGAGGTCATCCAGTGGCATGTGGGTGCCAACGAGCAGCAGGCGTTCGAGGAGCACGGCATCCCGCTCCCGACCGACGAGGAGTCCCGGGCCCGGTACAAGCAGCGGTACCTGGCCCGGGAGGCCCGGCTGGAGAAGGAGGCCGAGCGGCGGGCCCCGCCGCCGCGGGAGGTCAAGCCGAAGCCGCCGGGGCCGTGACGTGGGCCGCGGACCCACCGTTGTTTTCGCCCGCACCGCCCGGGCCGGCCCGCGGTCCAACACCGGAGGAGCCTGTGCGCGATTACAGCCGAGCCATGATCGCGGCCTGCCTGGTCCTGTGCGGGGCGGTCGGGAGCGCCGCCCCGTCCGACGACCCGGGACCCCCGGCTGGGGCCCGCCCGCGGAAGCCGTACCGGCCGCTCGACCTCCGGGGCGAGGTCACGGCGGTCGACGGCCGGTCGGTCACCGTCCGCGGGTTCGCCCCGCTGGTCGAGCCCCGGCCCCGGCAGGTGATGGACCCGGACGGCCGCGGGTACACCCTGGTCGGGCAGGACGGGGACCTCGTGGTCACCCTCGGGGGGGTGGCCCACCTCTGCCGGTCGGCCCACGTCACCGACGAGGTGTGGACCCTGACCCTGGCCAACGGCGACATCCGGCCGGTCCGCCGGCGCGACATGCCGGCCCGGGAGTTCCCGGCCGACGAGGTCCTGGCCGCGGGCGGCTTTTCACCCCAGGTCACCGCGTGCAGCTCTTACCGGCTGTCCGATGTCCGGGTCGGTGACTTGGTGTTCATCGAGGTCCGGTACGACCGGGACGAACCGGTCTGCTGGGCCATCAGCATCGAGCGGCGGCCCGGCGGGCGGGTGCCGGTCGCCCCCGGCCAGAAGCCGGATGACAACATCAAGCACCACGAGGTGATGAACACCTACCAGGACTGGGAGGAGCGGGGCATCCCGCTCCCGGACAAGTACAAGTACGACCCGGCCGCCCGCCAGGCGGAGCGGGACGCCCGGCGCCAGGAGGTCCAGGCCCGCCTTGCCCAGCGGGCCCAGCGGGCCGCCGACCGGCTGGCCCCGCCGCCGCGGGAGGTCAAGC
>JAIEQN010000527.1 GCA_019747685.1 Gemmataceae bacterium | reverse complement strand
GTGCCACCAGGCAAGAACACAGGCCGGGAGGCCTGTGCCACCAGGCAAGAACACAGGCCGGGAGGCCTGTGCCACCAAAGGGTCTGGTGGCACAGGCCTCCCGGCCTGTGCGGCTACACTGTCATCGTCCCCACCACGTCGGCCACCCGCCCGGCCCCGAGCGAGCGGAGGGCCTCGGGCAGGCCGTCGGCGATCCGGACGCTGGCCGTCGGGTCGTAGAAGTTGGCCGTCCCGACCTGCACGGCCGACGCCCCGACGACCAGGAACTCCATCACGTCGTCCAGGGTGGCGATGCCGCCGACGGCGACGATCGGGACGGCCTTCAACTGGGCGATCCGCCAGACCGCCCGCAGGGCCAGCGGCTTAATCGCCGGGCCGCTCAGCCCGCCGGTGACGTTCCCCAGCACCGGCCGCCGCCGCCGCCAATCCACCGCCATCCCGACGAACGTGTTCACGGCGGTCACCGCGTCGGCCCCGCCGTCGGCCGCCGCCGCGGCGACCTTCTGGATGTCGGTCACGTTCGGCGTCAGCTTCGCAATCAGCGGCAGGTCGGGGCAGGCATCCCGGCACCGGCGGACGATCCGCCGGGTCACGTCCGGGTCGGTGGCGAAGTCGGTCCCGCCGGCCACGTTCGGGCAGGACAGGTTCAGCTCCAGGGCGGCGAGGCCCTGCCCGGCTTCGTGAACCCGCCCGGCCATCGCCACGAACTCGTCCTCGGTCTTGCCGGCAATGTTCCCGACCACGGCCGTCGGCAGGGTCCGCAGGTACGGCAGGTGGTGGGCCAGGAAGTGTTCGAGGCCGTCGTTGTCCAGCCCGATGGCGTTGAGCATCCCGCCCGGCGTCTCGACCGTCCGGGGCGGCTTGTTGCCCGCCCGGGGGGCGGCCGTGACCGTCTTCGGGACGACCCCGCCGAGCCTGGCGAAGTCCACGAACGGGGCCAGCTCCCGGGCGTACCCGAACGTCCCGGACGCGACCAGCACCGGGTTGCGGAGGCGGAGCCGGCCGAGGGTGACGGACAGGTCGACCATGCTTACGGCCCAGGGGCTTACGCCCCTGGCTACGCGCTGTCGTCCCCTTCGGGGACTCAAGAGGTTTTAGCCCCCGGAGGGGGCGGCCGCATGTAGCCAGGGGCGTAAGCCCCTGGTCCGGTGGGATACTCGGTCGGGTCCGGGACGCCGGCCTCGGCGAACCCCCCCCGCCGCAACTGGCACGAGTCGCAGTGGCCGCACGCCCGGCCGGCCGGGTCCGGGTCGTAGCAGCTCAGCGTCTGCCCGTAATCGACCCCGAGCCGGACGCCCTCCCGGATGATCTCGGCCTTGGTCATCTTCAGCAAGGGGGCGTGGACCCGAAACCGGCCGCCCTCGACGCCGGCCTTCGTCGCTAAGTTGGCCAGCTTCTCGAAGGCGGACAGGAACTCCGGCCGGCAGTCCGGGTAGCCGGAGTAGTCGAGGACGTTGGCCCCGATGAACAGGTCGAACGCCCCGACGACTTCCGCGTACCCGAGGGCCAGCCCGAGCAGGATGGTGTTCCGGGCCGGGACGTAGGTGGCCGGGATGCCGTGGCCCATCTGGTCGGCCGACCGGTCCTTCGGGACGGCCACGTCGGCCGTCAGGGCCGACCCGCCGACGGCCCGCAGGTCGAGGCGGACCGTCCGGTGCTCGGCCGCCCCGAGGGCCTTCGCCACGACCGCCGCCCGGTCCAGCTCGACCCGGTGCCGCTGGCCGTAGTCGACGCTCAGGGCGTACACGTCGAAGCCCTGCCCCTTCGCCACAGCCAGGGTGGTGGCGCTGTCCAACCCGCCGCTCAGGAGGACCACCGCCCGGGGCATCCGACCGACCTCGTAGGGTGGGTCCGGGCGGTACTCCGTACCGCCCGGACCCACCCTACAATACTATGACCCGCTACCCGGGATGAGGCATCATGGAGTTGACCGAGACGCCGGCCGCCGGCCAGTTGGAAACCTTCCCGAACCCCAGCCCGGGGCGGGAGTTCACCGTCGAGATCGTCTGCCCGGAGTTCACCAGCGTCTGCCCGAAGACCGGCCAGCCGGACTTCGGCACCCTCACCTTCACCTACACCCCGGCCGGGAGCTGCGTCGAGCTGAAGTCGCTCAAGCTCTACCTCCAGCGGTTCCGCAACCAGGGCATCTTCTACGAGGCGGTGACGAACCGGCTGCTGGACGACTTCGTCGCCGCCTGCCGGCCGGTCCGGTGTACGGTGGTCAGCCGGTGGACCCCGCGGGGCGGGATCACCACCAACGTGACGTGCCGCTACGAAGCAGGGGAAACAAGAGCGGGTTAACCGCGGAGGACGCGAAGCACGCAGAGAAAGACCAAGTTTTGATCAATCCCCGTCTTTCCTCCGCGTACTCTGCGTTCTCTGCGGTAAAAAGTCCGCCGTCACTCGACGACGATAGCGTTTTCGAGCCGGGCGTCCGGCAGGACCTCGTGGGCCCCGCACTGGGCCAGTTGCTTGACGTGGAACGACCGGGCGGTGCCCCGGAGGACGACCCGGTCCGGGCCGACCTCGACCACGAGGCCGCGGACCCGGCGGCCGGTCCGGGCGGCCACCTGACGGAGGACCAGATCGGCCAGGGTGGGCGGGTTGGTACTCATCCGCTGCTCGTCTCCTCAACCCGGGTGCCCGCATACCGGGCACCGGTACGCGGGTAAGAGGCTCGGATTCGGCCGGTGCTCAAGACCTAGAACACGAACCGAAAAACTGTGCAAAAAAAGAACCACCTGTTACCCGAACTGCTCAACAGCCGGCCCCTCGCGGCCGACGAGGTCGCCCGCCGGCTCCGGGCCGGGTGGCAGTGCGTCCGCTTCGAACACTGCCTTTCATTTCTCTTGGCCACCGTCCGGCGGCAGTCCGGCATTCACCTGACGAGGGACTGGAGGAGCCGCTGCCTCCGCGGGTTCGGGTACACCGCGGCGGCGGTCGTCCTCGGCCCGTGGGGCATCCCGTGGGGGCCGGTCTGGACCCTCCGCGCGTTCTGGACCAACCTCACCGGCGGGGTTGATGTCACCGCCGAAGTCTTGGCCGCGATCGAAACCGCTTCGACCGATATGGCGGGCGACCCGAGTTAGTATCCCGGCCACGCCCCCGGTCGGGAACCCTTCTTCTCCCCGGGATAGCCGCCTTCCCCCGTTCACCGCCGTCACGGACCGAACCGGTAGAATGACCCGATCACAGCCCGGAGGGCGGCTCGTGGGGCGGACGGCGTTCTTCCTGACGGCCGGGCTGGCGGTCGTGGCGCTGGCCGCCCCCGGCCGGGCGTCGGTCGTCTCCCCGGACGACCCGATGGCCGTCCCGGTCCGCCCGGACGGCCTCGGCGAGGCGCTCCCGTTCGACGAGTTCCGGGCCCGGCTGGCGGCCCTGGCCAACGTCGCCAACCCGGCCAAGGACTCGCCCGAGCGGCAGCGGGTCCTCCGCCGGATCGACGAGCGGTCCCGGGCCAAGTCCCTTTCCCCGGACGAGACCGTCGCCCTGGCCGCCGACCTGCTCCGGGTCGGCCGGGCGGACGAGGCGCTCAACCGGCTCAAGCCGCTGTACGACGACCGGGACCGCCGCGGCACCCGGACCTACCCCGTCACGGCCGCCCTGGTCCACGCCCACGCCGCCCGGGGCGAGTGGCCCCAGGCCCTGAACTACCTGCCGGACCTGTTCGACCTCGACCCGCCGCCGGCCAAGGGGCTGTCCCCGGCCCAGCGGGCGTGGCAGACCAAGCTCGACCGCGACTACCTGCCGCACTACCTGCAACTCCGCCGGGACGAGGCCGGCCGGTCGGCCGCCGCGACCGAGGACCCGACCCCGCTGTTCCCGCTGCCGGCCCGGGACCGCCCGGCCGACCCGGTCCGGTTCGTCAACGACGCCGGGGAGTACGAGCCGGGCACCCTGGCGGCCGCCGAGCGGGCCAAGCTCCCGCCGGACGCCGTCGCCGTCGTCCAGCAACTGTTGCTCTGGTTCCCGTCCGACACCCGGCTGTACTGGCTGCTGGCCGAGCTGTACGCGGCCGACGGCGAGTTGGGGGCGGCCAAGTCGATCCTCGACGAGTGCGCCGGGTCGCTGGCGTACTCGGGCCGGCCGCGGCTGATGGACCACCGGGCGGCGGTGGCGGCGGCGGTCGAGGCCGCCCGGCCGAAGCCGGCCGAGCTGCCGATCAGCCTGCGGACGGTGCTGATCTACTTCGGGGCGGTGGCCGCGGTGGCCGCGGTGGCGGCCGTCCGGGCCGCAGCCAAGCGGTTCCGGGGCGACTGCGGCCCGGCCGGGTGAGGCTGACCGGCCGCCCGCGGTCGCGGGTCGATCCGGCCGCCCGAACCGGCGGGTGTGGTCGTCTTCGGCCCGAAGGGCCGGTTCCGTCAGCCCGGGCCGCAGGCCCGGGTCCGCGGGCAATCGCGCGACCCCCGGCCCTGAAGGGGCCGTTCCGGGCGGCGCTGGTGGTCGCGGAGGTGCCCGTTCGGACCAGGTCGGGAACGGCCCCTTCAGGGCCGGGGGCGCCGGTGGCACGCTCACCCAGCCCTCCGGGCTGGGCTGACGGAACCGGCCCTTCGGGCCGAAGACCATTTCGCGATTCGGCTCCCGCCCCGGGTCTGCCGCCCCCCGACCCCTGGCATGCCCCCGCCCGGCGGGGTATTCTATCCGCATGTCCACCACCATCACCGTTTCCCCGGCCCGGGCCGAGCTGTACGCCAAGGCCGCCCGCCACCTGTCCCGCCGGTGCCCGGCCCTGAAGGGCCTCATCAAGCAGGTCGGGCCGTGTACCTGGCTGCCGATGTCCGACGACCCGTTCACCGTCCTGGTCCGGTGCGTCATCTACCAGCAGATTTCTACCAAGGCGGCCAAGAGCATCTTCGACCGGCTGGCGGCGGCCTGCGGCGGGCTGCCGATCCCGCGGGACCGGCTGGCGGCCCTGGCCGAGGCGGATTACAAGACGTGCGGGGTGTCCGGGCCGAAGCAGCGGACGCTCCGCGCGGTGCTCGACCACGTCGCGGCCAACCCGGACATCCTGCCGGGGATCGAGGACCGGGCCGAGGCCGAGCTGCGGCCGCAGTTGACGGCCATCAAGGGGATCGGCAACTGGTCGGTGGACATGTTCCTGATGTTCGGCCTGGGGCGGTCGGACGTGCTGCCGGTCGGCGACCTCGGCCTGCGGGCCGGGGTCAAGCGGCTGTACGGGCTTGACGAGTTGCCCTCCCCGGCCGAGCTGCTGGAGCGGGCCGAGGCCTGGAAGCCGTACCGGAGCGTGGCCACCTGGTACTTCTGGCGGAACGCCGGCCCGGTCCCGCAGTCCGGCCAGGGGGGGTGAAGGGGGCCGCCCCCTTCACCCCCCCTGGCTTCGGCGGACGGTCACGGCACCACCCGGTAGTGCAGCCGGTACCAGGCCCCGTTCCAGGTGAAGTCCTGGGCGTAGGCCCCGGGGACGGCGGGGATGTACAGCGTGCCCAGGGACTTCGGCTTCTTGCCGAACGGGCCGAACCTCTTGTCCCGCTCCGTCAGGGTCACCCACGAGTCCCGGGCGAAGTGGACCTGGGCCCCGACCGGCACGAACCCCGGGCCGGGCACCAGGTTCCACCGGCCGACCACCACCGCCCCCTTGATCTTGTCCCGATCGACCGACAGGGTCAGCTCGTCGCCGTTCGCCTCCTGCTGCCGGATGACCTCCAGCCGGTCGAGCACCAGGTCGGCCGCCCGGGCGTCCGCCGCCCCGGCCGAGCCGGCCACCACCGCCACCGCGGCCGCGACGAGCGGCCGCCCGGTCAACGACTTCCACATGACACGCCCTCCGTCTCCGACCTCCGGTCCGGCCGGCCCCGTTGCCCGGCCCACCGTCAGGAGCGGAAACGGCGGCCGGGTGTTACCGACTTTTCGGCCGATTCCGGACGGGCCGGTCGTCCTCACCGGGCCGGAGCCGCCGCCCGAGGTCCTTGACCAGCCGGCTCAGCAGGGTCCGGGTGGCCCCGGGCGTCTTGCCCAGCCGGCGGGCGACCTCCTCGACCGGCAGGCCGTCGACGTGGTGCAGCCGCAGGGCCTCCCGGTGGTCCGCGGGCAGGTCCGCCATCGCCCCCCGGAGCCGGTCCGCCCGCTCGTCCCGGACGGCCGCCTGGGACGGGGTGGTGAAGCTCCCGGCCAACAGGTCGATCAGGTCCCGGCTGCCGTCCCCGGCCGGGACGTTCCCCGGGACCTCCCGGTCGGCCCGCCGCCGCTCCGCCCGGACCCGGCGGCCGGCGTCGATCACGCACTCGTCGGCCAGGCGGCCGAGCAACCCGAGCGGGTGGTCGACCACCAGCCCGGCGCGGGCGAACTCCCCCCGGGCCTTCACGAACACGTCCTGGAAGATGTCGCCGGGTTCGAGCTTGCCCCGGAGGTCGGGGCCGAGCTGCCGCTCGATGTGCCCCAGCAGGGTCGGCCGGTGGGCCTCCATGTAGGCGGCCAGGGCGGCCTCGTCGCGGATCGGCGGGCGGGCGTCGGACACGGGCGGTCCTCCCGGGGCCGGGCCGACCGGGTCACTCCCGGCCGGCCGCGGGCGGTCGTATTGTAACACGGACGACCCCGCGACCGGGGCCCCAGTTCCGGAGTCCGCGATGCCCGCGACCACCGTCGCCAAGCCGGCCGCCGACTCCGCCCCCCTGTGGGCCGCGGTCGACGAGCACCTGGACGCGTTCGCCGCCGCGTGGGGGTCGGCCGGGGAACCCCCGGCGGTCGGCCGGTTCGCCCCACCCGGCCCGCCCGAGGTCCGCCGGCTGGTGCTCGCCGAGCTGGTCAAGATGGACCTCGAGTACCGGCTCGGCCGGGGCCTCGACCGGCCGCTCGACGACTACCTGCGGGAGTTCCCGGACCTGGCCGCCGGCGGCCCGCCGACCGACCTGCTGTTCGAGGACTTCCACCTCCGCCGGCGGGCCGGCCGGGACCCCGACCCGGCCGACTACTCCCGCCGGTTCCCCGACCG
>JAIEQN010001175.1 GCA_019747685.1 Gemmataceae bacterium | reverse complement strand
GGCGGCCGCCGCCGGCCCGGCCGCGGTGGTCGGCGGCCGGGCGTTCGTCCCGCTCCGGGACGCGACGGGCAGCGTCCACGTCCTCGACCTGGTGACCGGCAACCGGCTCGGGCGGATCGTCCTCGGCCAGCCGGTCGGGCCGGTGGTCGCCCGGCCGGGGACGAACCTCCTGTACGTCGCCGGCGAGTCCCGCCGCATCTTCGTGTTCGGCGTGGAGGCGGCCGGCCCGGACGGCACCCGGCCGCAGTGCGTCCGGGTGCTGCCGACCGACCACCCGGCCGGGACGCTGAAGTCGGCCCCGGTCTTCCTCGGCCCGCCGGGGGACGACCCGGGCGAGCCGCGGTGGCTGCTCCTGAGCCAGGCCGACGGACCGACCCAGATGCGGCTGCGGGCCTTCCCGCTCGCCCCGACGCCCCAACTCCCGTCCGGGGCCGACCCGGTCAGCGAGCCGGTCGCCCCGCAGGCCGAGGTGGCGGTCCCGGGGTGGTCGTGGTTCCCGCCGGTCAGCGACGGGGAGCGGCTGGCGGCCGTCACCGACGCCGGCCAGCTCCGGCTGTTCGGGATCAACCAGCGGGGCAGCACCGACCCGCCGGTCTTCCCCCTGCCGACCCCGGCCGTGGCCCAGCCGGCCGACTCGCTCCCGGTCCCGGGGCTGGTGGTGCCGGCCGAGGACGGGGCGTTCTGGGTGCTGGTCAACGGCTCGCTCCGGAAGTTTCGGCTATCGCTCCTGGCCGACAAGGGGCTGGTGGTCGTGCCCGCCGGGTCGGCCCTGCCGGTCGGGGTGCCGACCCAGCCGGCCCAGCTCGGCCCGCGGCGTGACGCCGTCTGCTTCGTCGTGCGGACCGCCACCGGCGGCGGGGCCCGGGCGGTGCTGATCCGGCTGGGCGACGGCGGCCCGCGGTGGCAGCGGCAGCTCGGGCTGGTGTCGGCCGTGGTCCCGGTCCGGACCGGCGGCGGGCTACTACTAGTCGGCGAGGACGGGGCGGCGGCGACCGTCCCGGCCGGGGGCCTCGCCATCCCGCCCGGGGTGACGAAGGCGGCCCCGGAGTGGGTCGCGGCCGGCCCGCCGGACGGGGCCACCGGGCGAACCGCGGTCGCGTCGTCGGCCGACGGGAGGACGGTGTTCGCGGTCACGCCCGCTGCCGGCTCCGACGGGAAGCCGACCTTCGCCGTCCGCCGGCTCGAGGACGGCAAGCCGGCCCACGCCGGGACGGTCAGCGCCCCGGGCGGGCTGGCCGGGCCGCCGGCGGTGCTCAACGGCCGGCTCCTCATCCCGGTCACCGACGGGTTCGTCTACCGGCACGAGCCCGGGGACCGGCTGAGGCCGGACGCCCTGACCCAGGGGCCGCGGTGGCGGGGCGAGCGGCGGTTCCCGGACCCGGTGGCCTGGGTGGTGCCGGTCGGGGGCGACGCCTTCGTGACCACCGACGGCGGCCGGGGGATGGCCCGGTGGCTGTGGGCGGCCGGTGGGTCGTACGAGGACGGCGGCGGGCGGTGGGAGGTGCGGGAGCGGATCGCGGCGGCCCCGGCCCTGCTGCCGGGGGCCGAGGGCCGGCCGGCCCGGATGCTGGTGGCCGACGTGACCGGCGGGGTCTGGCTGTTCGCGACCGGGTACTCCGGCGAGCCGCTGCGGCGGTGGCTGCCGGGCCGGACGGCCGACCTGCCGGGCGGCCGGCCGGGCGGGTTCGGGGTGCAGGCGGACGCCGGCGGCAAGACGACGGCGGTGTACGCCGCCGACGGCCGGCGGGTGGTCTGCCTCGACCCGGACGCCGATGCACCGGTGTGGGTGACGGCGGCAGCGGACGACGCGGGGGCGGTGGTGGTCGGTGCCCCGGTGCCGGCGGGCGACGGCCGGTGGCTGGTGACCGAGTTGGGCGGCCGGGTGCGGGTCTTGGACGGGGCGACGGGCCAGGAGGTGTTGGCGAAGGCGGTGGGCCTGCCGGGGGCGGTGCCGGCGGCGGCGGGGGTGCCGGCCGGCGACGGCCGGGTGTTGGTCCCGCTGTCGGACGGCTCGGCCGCGGTGGTCGAGCTAGCCGCTCCGGCCCCGGAGCCGAAAGGGAAGGGTTAACGGCCCGCCGGTCCCCGACCCGCATCACGGGACGGCGGGAGGTGTAACCCGACCCGGCCGACTCCCGTAGTAACGTCGGGAGACGTTACCCCGGCGGAGGCGGATCATGCGGTGGCTGCTGGCCGGTCTGTTCCTTGCTCCTGTCGCCCCGGCCCACGGGGCCGACCCCGGCCCGGTCGTCTTCACCGGCGTGACCGTAGTGGACGTGGAGGCCGGGAAGCTCGTCCCCGGCCGGGCCGTGGTGGTCGCCGGGCCGAAGATCGTCGCCGTGGGCGCGGCCGACGGGTTCGCCCCGCCGCCCGGGGCGACCGTGGTGCCGGCCGCCGGCAAGTACCTGATCCCCGGCCTGTGGGACATGCACGTCCACCACGAGTTCCCGTGGCCCGGGCCGCTCGACCTGGCCCTGGCCAACGGCGTCACCGGGGTCCGGGACCTGAACGGCGAGCCGTTCGTCCTCGCCTGGCGGGACGAGATCGCCGCCGGCAAGCGGCGGGGCCCGCGGATCGTGGCGTCCGGCAAGTACCTCGACGCCCGGCGGAACGGCGAGCCCCCGGGTCGCACGAACGCCGACACCCCGGAACGGGGGCGGGAGATCGTCCGGGCGCGGAAGACGGCCGGGGCCGACCTCATCAAGGTCTACTCGGGGCTGCGGCCGGACGTGTACCGGGCGGTGGTCGAGGAGGCGAAGGCCCAGGGCCTGCCGGTCGCCGGCCACTGCCCGGAGCGGGTGTCGGCGTTCGACGCCGCCCGCCTCGGCCAGCGGAGCATCGAGCACCTGAGCGGGGTCGCGCTCTCGACCGCCCGCGACGAGGCGGCCTTGCGGAAGGAGGTGGCCGCCGCCTTCGACGGCCCGCACGGGTACGACATCGACGAAGCCGCCCCGGCCCTGACCCGGGCGATGGAAGCCCCAGACGCCGACAAGCAGGCCGCCCTGTTCGCGGCGTTCAAGGAACACGCGACGTGGCAGGTGCCGACGCTCGCCGTCCAGCGGCCGCTCCGGCCGCCGACCCGGACCCGCGGCCGAAGTACATGCACGCCGGGATCACCCAGTTCTGGGACCGCGTCCGGGCGAAGGACCCGCACGCCGACTACCGAACGGCCCGGACGGCCTACGCCCGGGCCACCGTCCGGGCCATGCACGCCGCCGGGGTGCCGATCCTGGCCGGGACGGACGCCGGCGGGGCGGTCAGCATCGACATCCTCCCGGGGTTCTCCCTGGCCGACGAGCTGGAGCTGCTGGCCGGGTGCGGGCTGACGGCCGCCGACGCCCTGCGGACGGCCACCCTGAACCCGGCGAAGTACCTCGGCGAGGAGGCGACCGCCGGGGCGGTCGCCCCGGACAAGCGGGCCGACCTCGTGCTACTCGACGCCGATCCGTTGACCGACATGGGGAACGTGCGGAAAATCGCCGGGGTGATGGCCGCCGGGCGGTGGCTGCCCCGGGCTGAGCTGGATAAGCTGCTCGCCGGCGTGGCCGAATCGGCCGTGATGAAGAAGTGACCGGCCGGGCCGTCAGACTCGCACCCCGACGCCGTCCCGGGCGGGTCGTGACCGCCTTCCGGGCGTGGTCGGTCCTCCTCGCCCTCGCCGGCTGCCAACCGCCGCGGCCGGCCGCGCCGGATACGTTCTTCCCCGTCGCACTCGCCGACGGGGCCGACCCGTGGGTGATTCGCCATACCGACGGCCTCTACTACCTCACCGCCACCACCGGCGACGACGTGACCGTGTGGCGGTCGCCGACCCTCTCCGGCCTTGCCCGGGGCGAACGGAAGGTGGTGTGGCGGCCTCCGGCCGACGGCCCGTACAGCCGCGACCTGTGGGCACCGGAGCTACACCACCTCGACGGCCAGTGGTACGTCTACGTCGCCGCCGACGACGGCGACAACGCCAACCACCGGATGTACGTCCTGGAAAACCCGGCCGCCGACCCGTTCGCCGGCGAGTTCACCCTCAAGGGCAAGATCGCCGACCCGCAGTCCGACCGCTGGGCCATCGACGGCACCGTCTTCGAGTACGCCGGCCGGCGGTACTTCGTCTGGTCCGGCTGGGAAGGCGACGGAGACGTCCGCCAGGACCTGTACGTCGCCCCGATGGCCAACCCGTTCACCTTGGCCGGGCCGCGGGTTTGTATCAGCCGGCCGACCTACCCCTGGGAGACGGTGGACGACCCGGACGTGAACGAGGGCCCGCAGGCCCTCGTCCGGGACGGCCGGCTGTTCCTGGTCTACTCGGCGAGTGGGGCCTGGACCGACGACTACTGCCTCGGGCGGCTCGCCCTGAAGCCCGGCGGCGACCCGCTCGACCCGGCCGCCTGGGGCAAGCACCCGGAGCCGGTGTTCCGGTCGGCCGGCGGGGTGTTCGGCCCGGGGCACTGCTCGTTCGTGAAGTCGCCGGACGGGAACGAGGACTGGATCGCCTACCACGCCTCGAAGCGGCCCGGGGTGAGCTGGGACCGGAGCGTCCGGATGCAGGCGTTCGGCTGGCGGCCGGACGGGACGCCGGACTTCGGCTTCCCGGCCCGGCCGGGCGTGCCCATCCGCCGGCCGTCCGGCGAGCGACGCTAGCGGGGCTCCTGGTGCCCGACCGGCACGACCGGGTTGGGGTCGGCGACGGGGGCGACCGGCGGGGCGGTGCCGTCGAGTTCGGCCAGCACGTCCCGGGCCGGCACGAAGGTCGGGTCGGCCCGCAGGGCGAGGTGGAGCTGCTGCCGGCTGGCGTCGAACAGCCCGGCGTCGTCGAGGGCGTGGGCCACCGCCACCCGGGCCTGGGCCTCCGGCATCACCCGGACCAACAGCCCGACCGCCTCGTCCGCCCGCCCGGCCCGGGCCAGGCACAGCCCCTTCGTCTTGGTGAACGTCCGGTTCTCGGGGTCGAGCTTGAGGGCCGCGTCGCACCACCCGGCGGCCCCGGCCCAGTCGCCCCACCGGGCGTGGGCCACCGCCACCTCGTGCGGCACGTCGGCCTCCTTCGGGTAGGCCTTCGTGTACCGGGCGTAGGTCTCGACGGCCTTGGCCCGGTCGCCCATCCGGGCGTACATCCGGGCCAGGCCCAGGAGCGCCCCCTTGTGCTTGGCGTCCGCCTTGAGGGCCCGCTGGTAGCGGAGCCGGGCGGTGTCGAGCAGCTCGTCCCGGTTGGCCGGCGGCGGGTCGGCGAACGCCCGCTCCAGCAGGGTGTCGGCCGCGGCCGCCTCGAAGTCGGGCATCGGCCCGGTCTTCTTCGGCCGGGCCGGCAGGACCTCCGGGGTCGCCACCGCGGCCGGGTTGCCGCTCGGCAAGTGACCGCCGCCCGGGGCCGGCAAGGTCATCGCCCCGGGCTTGGTGCCGGGGGCGGGTAGCCCGCCGACCACCACCCACCCCGCCAGCAGCCGGCCGTCCATGGCCCACCTTGAGTCAAAACCTATTGGAACTCGGCGATGAAGCTGGCCGAGGCCTCGACGATCAGGTCGCGCGTCAGGTGCACGGGTTGCCGTCTGTATCGGCAGATCGACTGGACCGTTTCGAGCAAATCCCGGCAGTCGCTGGCCCGCGGGGTCCGGCCGCGGTCGTAGTACCGCTCGTACAGGTAGCCCACCGCCGCCGGGTCGAAGTTCATCCCCAGCCGCTTGCACTGGCCGGCGAAAATCTTCTCGTACACGTCCCGGGTCGGGGCGGTGATCCCGACCTTGTGCCGGATGCGGCGGAGGAAGGCGTCGTCCACCAAATCCTTCGGGTCGAGGTTGGTGCTGAAGATGATGAGCTGCTCGAACGGCACCTGGAACTTCTTCCCGCTGGCCACCGTCAGGAAGTCGTGCCGGTCTTCGAGCGGCAGAATCCACCGGTTGAGCAACTCCTTCGGGCTGACGAGCTGCCGGCCGAAGTCGTCGATCAGGAACACCCCGCCGTTCGCCTTGAAGTGGATCGGGGCCTGGTAGAAGTTGGCCTCGGCGTTGTACCGCAGGTCGAGCATCGACAGGTTCAGCTCGCCCCCGGTGACGATCACCGGCCGGCGGATGCGGACCCACCGCTGGTCGGCCGCCCCGGCGGTCAGCAGCCGGCGGACGGCCGCGTCGCCCTCCTCCACCTCGGCCGCGGTGTCGTCGACCACGTGCAACGACGGGTCGAAGACGGTGATGATGTTCCCGTCGGCGACGAACGCATACGGGATGTAGACCGACCCGCCGGTGGTGTTCATGAAGTCGCCGATGGCCCGGGCCATCGCGGTCTTCCCGTTCCCCGGCGGGCCGTAGATGAACACGCTCCGGCCGCTGATGATGGCCGGCCCCAGGGCGGTGAACATCTCCTCCTTCAACACCAGGTGCGAGAACGGCGCCCGCAGGGCCTCGGGGTAACACTGGAGGCCGGTGACGGTCTGGCGGTAGCACTGCTCGACGTAGTCTTCCAGCGGCACCGGGGCCGGGCCGACGTAGGCGCACTGCTCCATCGCCTCCTGGGCCCGCTTCCGCCCCAGGTCGGTCAGGCTGAACTTGTAGCTCACCTCCCCGACCAGGTCGCCGCCGTCCACCTGGATGCACTTCTCGTCCTTGAGGAACCGCAGCGGGTCGCGGACGACCTTGAACGGCAGGCACAACAGCAGGGCCAGGTCCCGGCCGAGCATCGTCCCGCGGGTGTACAACGCCCGCAGGAGCATGTCGCCGACGAACCCGGCCGACAGCCCGGCCTCCTTCAGCGAGTCGGGGGCGGCCGGGGCCTCCGGCGGCGGGTTCGGCTCCCACTCGGCGGCGACGGCGAGGCGGCTGTTGGACATGGCTCACCAGTGTTTAGTGTCGGAGTGTTTAAAGGCTGTGACACAACCCGCCGGCACGGCCGTTGCGCCTCGGTAGCGGCGGCCGTCCTCGACGGAGGCCGCTG
>JAIEQN010000942.1 GCA_019747685.1 Gemmataceae bacterium | reverse complement strand
CGAAGCCGCTGCCCAAGTTGAGCACCGAGAAGAAGGCCGGGAAGGTGGCCCTGAACACGTTCGGCGAGCTGGCCGCGTTCTTCAGCCCGCCGCCCCCGCCGGAGCCGGAGAAGCCGGCCGAGCCGAAGGCCGAGTCCCGGCCGGAGCCGCCGGCCGCCCCGGCGGAGGCCAAGCCGGACCAGCCGGCCGACGCCCCGCCGCCGGCGTGAGGTCGCCCCGGCGGGCGGGTGGCGTGTCGGGTTGGTCTTGGTGGCACGGGCCTCCCGGCCTGTGCTCACAGGCCGGGAGGCCCGTGCCACCAAGACCGGACGGGAGGCGGGGATGGGGGCGGACGTGGCCCTGCTGACGGACCGCCGGTACGTCGCCGCCGACGCCGCGGAGGGCGATTGGTACCTCGGGAACATCCTGCACGAGGACCGGCTGCTCCGGGCGGAACTCGACCGGCTCGGGCTGTCGTCGGCCCGCGCCGACTGGAGCCGGCCCGACCAGGATTGGTCCGCGTTCCGGTGTGCCGTCTTCCGGACCACCTGGGACTACTTCGACCGGTTCGCCGACTTCTCCGCCTGGCTCGACCGGGCGGGGCGGCAGACCCGTCTGTGCAACCCGCCCGCCACCGTCCGCTGGAACATGGACAAGCACTACCTGGCCGACCTGGCGGCGCGGGGCGTCCGGGTCGTGCGGACGCGGTTCGTGGAGCGCGGGGGGTTCGCCGGGATGCGGGCCCTGCTCGACGAGGCCGGCTGGGACGAGGCCGTCATCAAGCCGTGCGTGTCCGGGGCGGCCCGCCACACCTACCGCGTCGGCCCGGCCGACGCGGCCCGCCTGGACGCCGTCGTCCGGCCCCTCGCCGCGGCCGAGTCGTTCCTCCTCCAGCCGTTCGAGCGGTCGATCCTGGAGGACGGCGAGGACTCGCTGATGGTCTTCCGCGGCCGCTACTCGCACGCGGTCCGCAAGCTGGCCAGGCCCGGGGACTTCCGGGTCCAGGACGACCACGGCGGCACGGTCCACCCGTACCACCCGACCCCGGCCCAGATCGACCTGGCGGAGCGGGCGATGGCGGCGTGTGACCCGGCCCCGGCCTACGGCCGGGTGGACATGATCCGGGACCACGAGGGGCAGTTCGCGGTCATGGAGGTGGAACTGATCGAGCCGGAGCTGTGGTTGCGGTTCCACCCGCCCGCGGCCGCGGCGATGGCCGAGGCCATCGCCGATTATGTGTAACGGGCGGGACGGCGAACGGAACGCGACACTCGCCCGGACCTGTCCGTCCGGCATCCTTTTCGCGTCCACGTCGTACAATACGGTAGGGTCCGGCCCCCGGCGTCGCCATCATCTTCGCCGGCCGGGGGGACGGACTCGCCCGCCCCGCCCGGCGGCCGTACCCGTCGACCGCGCCAGCACCGGGCCGCCCCCGCCCCGGCCCGCCGAGGGACCGATATGCCCCCACCCGACCGACCGCCCCAGCCCCCGCCCCCCCGCCGGGCCAGCCCGCTGCTGCCGGGCGGGTGGATCGCCCTGGCGGTGATCGCCGTCGTGGTGGCCGCCTTCGTCCTCGCCCGGCAGGGGCCGAAGACCATCTACGCCTCCGACTTCGACACCCTGGCCGACGCCGGGCAGGTCAAGCGGCTCACCTTCATCGGGGCCGACCGGGCCGAGGGCGAGGTCCGGGACCCGGACGACGACCAGGTCAAGAAGCTCGGCCTGCGGGGCAACAAGTTCTCGGTCCTGCTCTTGAAGACCGACGACCAGGGGAAGTTCGCCCGGCGGGTCCAGGACGGGTACGAGAAGCTCCGCAAGGCGGCCGCGGCGCAGAGCGACCCGACCCCGCCGGACCCGCCGGTGGTCGACCGCCAGGAGGACCCGGCCTGGGTCGGGCCGGTCGTCCAGGTGTTCGTCCTCGGGTTCCTGATCGCCCTGTTCGTGTTCTTCGTCCTCCCCCGGCTGCGGGACCCGATGGGCGGGGGCTTTTTGAACAACTACGTCCGCAGCCCGGCCCGGCGGTACGAGCGGGGCCGCGGGCGGGTGACGTTCGCCGACGTGGCCGGGATGGAGGGGTCGAAGCGGGAGCTGGCCGAGATCGTCGACTACCTGAAGGACCCGGGGAAGTTCGCCCGGCTCGGGGCCCAGGTGCCCAAGGGGGTGCTCCTGGTCGGCCCGCCCGGGACCGGCAAGACCCTGATGGCCAAGGCCGTCGCCGGGGAGGCCAACGTCCCGTTCTTCTCGATCAACGGCAGCGAGTTCATCCAGATGTTCGTCGGGGTCGGGGCCAGCCGGGTCCGGGACATGTTCAAGACGGCCAAGGAGAACTCCCCCTGCGTCATCTTCATCGACGAGATCGACGCCGTCGGGCGGATGCGGGGGGCCGGGCTGGGCGGCGGGTCGGACGAGCGGGAGCAGACCCTGAACCAAATCCTCTCCGAGATGGACGGGTTCCAGCCGACCGAGACGGTCATCGTCATGGCCGCCACCAACCGCCCGGACGTGCTCGACTCGGCGCTCTTGCGGCCGGGCCGGTTCGACCGCCACATCACCATCGACAAGCCGACCTGGCGGGGGCGGGTGGAGATCCTCAAGGTCCACACCAAGAACAAGCCCCTGGCCGACGACGTGGACCTGGAGCGGATCGCCCGGAACATGGTCGGCATGAGCGGGGCCGAGCTGCGGAACCTGTGCAACGAGGCGGCCCTGTGCGCCACCCGGTCCGGGAAGACCGTCATCGAGCAGGCCGACTTCGACCGGGCGGCCGACCGGGTCCGGCTCGGGTTGCAGCGGGAGGAGGTCCCGTCCGACCAGGAGAAGAAGCGGACGGCGGTGCACGAGGCCGGCCACGCCCTGTGCTCGTGGCTGGAGCCGAAGGCCGACAAGATCGACCGGGTGTCGATCATCCCCCGGGGGCAGGCCGGGGGCGTCACCATGTACCAGCCGAACGAGGACCGGCTGGACTACTCGCTCTCGGAGCTGACCGCCCGGCTGGTGTCCCTGATGGGCGGGCGGGCGGCCGACAAGCTGGTCTTCGGCGAGCCGATGAGCGGGGCCATCCAGGACCTCAAGCAGGCCACCCGGATCGCCCGGCTGATGGTCACCCAGTTCGGGATGAGCGACCGGCTCGGGCCGATGTCCTTCCGGGTCGGCGAGGAGCACGTCTTCCTCGGTAAGGAAATTCACGAGCAGCGGGACTTCTCCGAGGGGACGGCCAAGATCATCGACGAGGAGGTGCAGCGGCTGTTGTCCGAGGCCGAGGGCCGGGCGGCCGAGCTGATCCGCACCCACCGGGACAAGCTGGACTCGCTGACCGAGGCCCTGCTGGTCCACGAGGAGCTGGACGCGGGCGAGGTGGACAAGCTGTACGCCGGGGTGCCGATCAACGAGCTGAAGAAGGAGCCGACCAAGCTGCACACCCCGCTGCCGGCCGGGCCGGCGGCGGTGGCGGCCGCCGACGCCCCCCCGGCCCCGCCCAGGCCCGGGCTGGCGTTCGGGTGATCCGCCCGGTCCTCGACCAGGGGCTGGCGCCCCTGGTAGGTAGCCCCCATGTCCCGCCTCCCGGCCCGCACCTTTTACGGCGTCATCGTCCTCGGCACGCTGCTCGGCGTGGCGGTCGCCGCCGGCGGGGCGTGGGCGTACCTTCGCTCGGCGGCGGACCGGCCGGACGCCCGGGGCGTGTGGGCGGACGTGGCCGACGACTTGGTCGTTCCACTCGCGGGGATGATGGGCGGGACGTTCGGCGGGCTGGCCGGGGTGGCGGCCGCCGTCCTGCTCGACCGGGTCAGGCGTGGCCGGCCGGGAAGCTGATGTCGGCTTCAGGAATCGTCTACCGTGGGGTACGGTTCCGGCAGGGCGATCCGGGCGTAGGTGGTGGTGAAGTGCTGGGCCATGTGCTCACGGTACGGGGTGACGATGCGGGCGGTGCGATGGCCGGCGCGGATCAGTTGCTCGAGCAGCGACCGGGGGAGGGTGTGCAGGTCGCGGAGGTCGACGAGCGACTCGTCGACGCCCGGGCCGGCCGGCAGGAAGTACCAGCCGTACACCCGATGGGCGCGGACCTGGTCGCGGATCGTAGCGGCCTTGAGCAGGCCGGAATCGACCAGGAACTGGACCCGGTGGACGACGGCCGTGAGGGTCCGGCCGGCCTTCGCCTGGGCCAGGTCGCAGGCCTGGGTGAGGACGACGATCGTGGCCGTCGTTTGCTGCGACTGCGGGTCGGGTAGTCCGGCGTCGGGGCCCCAGAAGACGAGCGGGCAGCCGGTGATGATGTCGCCCTGGGTCAGGGCCGCATCCGGTTCGGGGCGTTCGTAGATCACGACGCGCCCTCCGGCCCGAAGTCGGACAGGTCGGGGTAGCGGTACGGGACCCGTTCGGCGACGACCGCCCGGACCAGCCCCTCCCAGGGCAGGTCGAACGGGGCCGGGATGGACTCGTCTAGGAACGGCCCGTCCGGCAGTCGGACGGCCGGCAGGGGGGCCAGGGCCACGCGGACCCGGCCCGGGGCGAGCCGGGGCGGCTCGTCGAGGGTGACCGCCCCGTCGGGGTGCAGGGTCCCGGTCGTCTCGATACCGGCTTCGAGCATGATGGTTCCTCCCGGTGCCATTGTACCACGCCCCGGGGTCACTTCGCCGGCCGCGGGGGCGGGGCGGTCGGCGGCGGGTACTTCGCCCGCTCGGCCCGCCGGATCACTTGACCTTGGACACCGGCTGGTCCGGGTGGGCCGGGTTCGGGACCAGCCGGCGGTTGGCACAGTCGGCCAGGAGGTCGAGCTTCCCCAGCACCGTCTGGCCGATCAGCACCTCGTCGCCCAATACCCGCGCCTCCTCGATCGTGTCGCGGCCGAGGACATCGAACAAGATGCCTTCGGAGATGCCGACCGTGTCCTTCCGCCCGTCGGCGTACTCGGCCACCCGGGTGCCCCGGGTCCTCACCCCCAACTTCTGGAGCACGTGGGACGGGATGACCGACCGCACCGCCCCGGTATCGACCATCGCGTCGGCCTCGTAGGTGCGGATGTCCTCCTTCGTCAGTTCGCCGTGCCGGAACCGCGTCTCGTCGAGGAGGTTCATCAACTTGACCTTGCCCCGGATTTCGCCCATGTTCGTTCCCCGTAGGCGTGCGCTGGAATTATACCATCCCGCCTACTTGACCACCGGCCGCGGGGGCGGGGCGGTCGGGGGCGGGTACTTCGCCCGCTCGGCCCGCCACCGGGCGACCTCGGCCGGCCTGTTCAGCGTGCGGTACACCTCGACCAGCCGGTCGGCCGCGTCCGGCAGGTTCACTTGAGCGGCCGGCAGCGGCGGGATGTTCCGGCGGTCGGCCAGCAGGCCCTCGTACCCGGCCACCAGCAGGGCTTCGGCCTCGGCCGGCTTCCCCCGGCGGAGCAGGGCGCCACCGAGCAGCGACTTGGCGTTGGCGGTGGTCCAGGCGGCCGGGGCCAGCTTCTGGCGGAGTTCCAGGCACTCCCGCAGGACCGGCTCGGCCGCCGCCGGGTCGAGGTCGAGGAGTTGGCTGCCGGTCGTCGCCAGCAGCCCGCCCAGGTCCGGGCTGCCGGGCTTCAGCCTGGCCCGCCCCTCGGCCAGCACCTCGCCGGCCACCCGCTTCGCGTCCGTCGGCTGCCCAGCCTTCGCGTAAGCATCGATCAACTGGTGGCCGACCCACCCGAGCTGGGCCGGGTACTTGGCCCGGGCGGCGTACGCCTGTTCCAGGAGGGGGACCCCCTCGGCCGCGCCGCCGGCGTCCTTGAGGTTCACCCCCAGGTTGGCAACGGTTATGAGGGTGTCAGGGTGGCCGTCCCCGAGAACCCGCCGCATCCGCGGGTACACGTCCTCGAACAGCGGGACCGACCGGTCCAGCCGGTCCATCAGCCAGTACAGCTGGGCCAGGTTGGCGGCGCTCGACAGGGTGCGCGGGTGGTCCGGGCCGAGGGCCTTCTCCCGCCCGGCCAGGGCCCGCTTGAGCAGCCGCTCGGCCGCCGCCAGGTCGCCCTTGTACTGGTACAACGTGGCCAGGTTGTGGACGGCCGTGAGGGTCTCCGGGTGGTCCGGGCCGAGGGCCTTCTCCTCCCCGGCCAAAGCCCGGTTGTACAGCGGCTCGGCGGCCTTGAGGTCGCCCAGGTCCTGGTACAAGAGGGCCAGGTTGTGGACGTACACCAGTGTGGTCAGGTGGTCCGGCCCGAGGACCTTCTCGGACCCGGCCAGGGCCCGCTTGAGCAGCCGCTCGGCCGCCGCCAGCTCGCCCATTTTGCGGTAAAGCACGGCCAGGTTGTTGACACTCGCGCGGGTGTCCGGGTGGTCCGGCCCGTGGGCCGTCTCTGAGAAGCTCAGGGCGGCCCGCAGGTGCCTCTCGGCCGCCGCGTAGGCCCCCAGCTCGCGGTACGCCACCCCGATCGTGCCCCGCAGGTCGGCGGCGATCGCCGGCTGGTCGGCGAACCGCCCCTCGATGTCCTTCGACGCCCAGTCGAGGGCCGCCCGGAGGGTCCGGTTCAGGTCCGCCGCCCGGTCCTTGGTGGCCTCATCGGGGTCCCCCTGGACGAGCACCGACTGGAGGAACTCCTTGGCCGCGGTGGCGGCCGCCGCCTTCTCCGTCGCCGCCTTCCGCTGGTCGTCCGCCTCCTTCCGGGCGGCCGCCTCCTTCTTCTCCCGTTCGACCGCCACCGCCTCGGCCGCACGGGCTTTCCCGGCCTCGGCCGTCGCCGCCGCCTCGGCCTCCCGGGTCTTCTCCAACTGGTCGGCCGTCCGGCCTTCGGCCTGCGTCGCCCGGACCGCCTGCCAGGTGGTCCCGGCGATCCCGGCGAGCAGGGCGGCCAGCACCAGCCCGGCCGCCGCCACCGGGCCGCGGTTGCGGCGGACGAACTTCCGCAGCTTGTACCCGGCCGTCGGCGGGCCGGCCGCCACCGGCTCGTGGTTCAGGAACCGCTCCAC